>JADGPI010000108.1 GCA_017882525.1 Thermoleophilia bacterium | reverse complement strand
TCGCGAGCGCCGGGTGAACCAGAGGATGAGCGTGATGACCAAGCCTAGGATCCCGACGAGGAATACGATCAGCCCGGTCAGCTGAACGTTGAAGCCGGAGACGTGCCAGCTAACAGCCCAGCGAAGGACCGCTCCCACGGCTATAAGAAAGAGGGCGCTGCCGATGTACATGCCTTCTCAGACCTCCGTCTCGTTCGAAACCCGTTGCTCCGTTTGGCCCCGGTGAGGAACTATCTCCTCCGTCTGTATCCCCATCCGCCCCCGCCGAAGAGCAGCAGAACCACAACTATGATCAATATTACGAGCCATATGCTCATACGAGTTCACATCCTTGAAAGAGAACTTTGCGGCTTGGTGGCCTCATCCTGATGCTTCGCCCATTCGTCCGCCTGTCGACTGGGCCTTGTCGGGGGCGTGTCCGTCCCCTTCGCCTCAGACTTTCGATTGGAGGTCGGTCTGCCGCTGCATGTACTCCTCGCGGCTGATCTCACCTTTGGCGTAGCGCTCGTCCAGCATCCGGAAGGATTCCGGTGCTTTCGCGGCCTCAGGTCCGGTTCCGGGCGCTCCTGGTTCCCCCGCTCCCCGCGAGTAAACGGTGCCCGCCCGTCTTGCGGCTCCAGCTCGTGCCAGGGCCGACAAGGCAACGATGAGGGCGATGATCGCGATGATGAAAATCACGATGGCAGCGATCAGCCAGTAGAGGCCACCCAGATGATAGGCTCCCGTCTGCACCCACATGACTTTTCCCTCTCTCTCTGCTCGACGAAGTCTGATGGCGCGTATTGTCGCGGTAATTCTTCCCTTCGCTATAGTTATGCAAACCCCAATATCCGGGACGAACGAGGGTGACCCCGACTCCGTTGGGGTCACCCAGCTCTCGTGTTGGTGCCAACCGCCGTTCTCTTCGTCACCTGCGGGGGTTTGGATCTCGGTGGTCGCCGTATCATTAAAAAAAATCTGGGCCACGGTGCAGAGAGTCGATCACTCAACAAGATCTCGGGGGTTTGAGCATGGGCATTCTGGCGTGGATCGTGTTTGGTTTTCTTGCCGGTGTGGTGGCCGGATTCCTTGCGGGCGGTGGTGGAGGCATCATCTACCACATCATCGTCGGCATCGTGGGGGCGCTGTTGGGCGGCTTCATCATGCACCTCTTCGGCCACACAGGCGTGACGGGATGGAACTGGCGAAGCTTTGGAGTGGCCGTCCTTGGGGCGGTGGTGCTCTTGATCATTCTCGGACTGGTGCGGGGCGGAGGCAGGACCCGATTACGTAGCCGCTGAGAGCGCTCGGATTGCGGCTAGCTCACGAGGCGTGCAATGCCAAAGGCGGCACCTGCGGCAATCCCACCAATGAGGATGGTCTGCAGCCCGCCGCGTAGGGGGCGGAGCCCGGTGATCCGGCTCTTTGCGTAGCCGAACACGAAGAGCGCGGCGAGGGTGACCGCGATGGAAAGCAAGAGTCCCGTATGCACCTTCTTGGTGAGCATGTAGGGAAGAAGCGGGATGAGACCCCCGAGTGCGTACGACAAGGCGATGGTGAGGGCGCTTTTCCACATGCGGGCTGGGTCGGGTTTCTCCAGGCCCAGCTCAAACCGCATCATGAAGCCCACCCAACGCTGCTTATCGACCCGAAGAGCACTGACCACCGGAGCGGACTCCTTGGGTGCGAGGCCATATGTCTCCAGCACCTGGGCCACCTCTGAGGCTTCCTGTTCTGGTACCTCTTCGGTCTCTCGTTCCTCCCGACTGAGCTCCGCCAGATAGTGATCCCGCTCCGTGCGGGCCGCCAGATACCCACCCAGGCCCATGGAGATCGAGCCGGCAACGATCTCCGCAATACCGGCAGTCACCACCAGCCGCGTTGAAGATAGAGCACCGGACAGGCCTGCAGCCAGAGCAAAGGGCACGGTAAGGCCATCGGAGAGACCTATGACCACATCGCGCACCGCCGCCGCGGAACGGAAATGGTGCTCCGTGTGCTTGGCGGAGGAAGGGTCCGGTGCCGTAGTAGAAAGCATGCTTTGGGATTTCCCTCCCCCGGGCACTTCTAGACATTCTCTCGCCTCGTGTGCGGCGATGAGACGGCTCAAGGCGTGGTGGACTTCCACAAGCCACGATTCCGGTCGACAGAGCGAGGGTTTGCAGAAATGGGGACGGGTATTATCAATGGTCACGGGTATCCGTGGGGAAGACGAAGGGAGCTAACGCGATGGCAGAGGTTTCCAACCACCTCACCAAGAAGAACTTCGACCGGCCAGACGAGACCAGGACCTACGACCATCTGATGATCGACATCGTCCAGTTGGGGCACCTCACGATGAGCCGGAACACCTACCGAGCGGGATGGAGTTGGTCGGAAAGTGTCGAGCCGTGGGCCCAGACGTCAGCCTGTCAGACCGAGCACACGTTCTACGTGGTCTCCGGCCACATCCGCCTGAAGACAGACGGCGGGGAAGAGCTTGAGTTCGGCCCAGGAGACCTCGGGCTCGCCCCCGCCGGTCACCAGGCCTGGACGGTTGGTGGCGAGGCGGCCGAGGTGATCGACTTCGGCGGCCACATGTGCACGTACGGCGAAAGACTGTAGAGAGAGGAGTCATGATGAAGACCATCGTAGTGGGCGTCGATGGGTCCGCGTGCGGTCATGCAGCACTGGAGTTCGCCATTGAGGAGGCGGCCCTCCGTGGCGCTCTTCTTCGCATCGTGTGCGCTTGGGAGATCCCACCAGCGGTCTCCGCGGGCGGTGTCTACACGGCGGAGCCTCTCGAGGCCTTCCCGAAAGAAGCTGAAGACACCATGCAGAAGGCCCTCGCCCGGGCGGCCGAGCTCCAGCCTTCGGTTCCGCGCGAGGCCAAGATCATGGAGGGCCAACCGGCTGATGCCATCTTGAAAGAGGCGCAAGACGCAGTTTTGATCGTGGTCGGAGGGCGCGGCCGGGGAGGGTTCGCCAGCCTCCTCCTTGGCTCGGTTAGCCAGCAGGTGGTCCATCATGCCCAGTGCCCGGTGGTGGTGGTGCGCGGAGTTGCCTGCTGAGACGCGGATGAGAAAATCAGGGCGGCGAGCGCGGCGGCGGGCGGCCCCAGGCAAGGTTCCAAGTGTGGACGCAACCATGGAGGCCTGCTGGCTTACGACGCTTTCGCTGCCTTCATGGCGAGTTCGATGATCGCCCAGGCTGCGGCTGCCCCGCCCCAACCCTCCACGGACACGTCCTTTCCCTCCAATTGTTTGTAGATGGAAAAGAAGTTCTCGATCTCACGAATGAGGTATGGCGGGATGTCCTCCAGGTCGTGGATCTGCGCCGAGCGCGGGTCGGTCGCGGGAACGCAAAGGATCTTGATGTCCGACCCCTTCTCATCGTGCATCTTTAGGACCGCCAGCGGCCGGGCGTGGATGGCGCATCCGGGGAAGGTCGGCTCCTCGAGAATGACCATAGCATCCAATGGGTCGCCGTCTTCTGCCTTGGTCCCTTTCACGTAACCGTAGTCGGCCGGATAGTGCACAGAGGAGAAGAGCATCCGGTCGAGCCGGAACGCGCCCAGTTCCGGATCGTATTCATACTTGTTGCGACTGCCCTGAGGTATCTCGACGATCACGAGAATGTGGTCGTGCGTCATGGCCGATCACCTGCACTTGCCTCGATTTGGATGGAGCTCCCGAAGTGGGCCAGACCGCGTTGTCTGGCCCAACCCGTCAAGACATGACTTCCCCCAAGCCGAAGCAGGACAAACCGCAAACGCGGACCGCTGGTTGAGCAGCAATCGAGCCCGGCCGCGAGCTACTAGCGTTCATCCAGCTCCACGTCGACGTAATGGTCTCGGTGATCGTCCACCAGAAGAATGGTGCCCGGCAGAGGTCCTGCCTCCTTCGGCCGCACGCCATCTATGGCGACCCGGATAAGGGACTCTGTTCCTGCCGACCCCGTGCCGGCTGTCTCGGGCCCGACAGGACTAAGGCCAATCGGGTTCCGCCCGACAGGGTCGAGCGCGACGAGCTTCGGCTCGACCGGCTCCGTGCCGTTCGCCTCCCGCCTTTCCCCGACTCGCCTGACGGTGATGTGATAGAAGGTCTCGCGGTAGCGGTAGTGGATCTTGAACGATTCCCATCCTTGCGGGATGAGTGGCGCCAGGCGTAGCTTGTCCACCTCCAACCGAAGACCGAGGAGTGTCTCCACAGCCAACCTGTACATCCAGCCGGCGGCTCCGGTGTACCATGTCCAGCCGCCGCGACCGGTGTGCGGCGATGCGCCATAGACGTCCGCGGACATGACATACGGCTCGACTTTGTACAGGTCGGCGTCGGCCGCTTGGCTTCCGTGATGGATAGGGCTGAGCATCGAGAACAGCTCCCAGGCGCGCTCCGTGTCGCCCAATTGGGCGAACGCCATCGCCGCCCAAATCGCCGCGTGGGTGTACTGGCCCCCATTCTCGCGGACACCGGGCACGTAGCCCTTGATGTATCCGGGCTCCAGGGAGGATCGGTCGAAGGGCGGGTCCAGCAGCTTGATGAGGCCTGCGTCGCGCTTGACCAAGAGCGTGTCCACGGCCGCCATCGCCTCGATGGCGCGCTGAGGCTCCCCGGCCCCAGACAGCACTGCCCAGCTCTGACTGATCGAGTCGATCCGGCATTCTTCGTTAGTGGAGGAACCCAAGGGCGTCCCGTTGTCGAAGTAGGCCCGCCGATACCAGCCGCCATCCCAGGCGTGCTCTTCTATGTTCGCCCGGAGCTCTTCCGCTTGGCTGGCGCACGTGCGTGCGAATTCATCGTCGCCGCGACTCTGGGCCAGGTCTCCGAACTGCTGCAGATTCTCGTAGAGGAACCACGCCAACCAGACGCTCTCTCCTTTGCCCTCCCGACCGACAAGGTTCATGCCGTCGTTCCAGTCGCCGGTTCCCATGAGCGGCAACCCGTGCCGGCCGAACCGCAGACCGCGCTTTATCGCACGCACGCAGTGTTCGTAGAGAGTTGCGACTTCCGTCGAGCGCTGAGGCAGGTCGTAGTAAGCCTCTTCCTCCGTGCTCAGTTCCCGACCTTCAAGGAAAGCCGCTAGTTCATCGAGCACGCCGGTATCGCCGGTCGCCAAGACGTACCGGCAGGTCGCGTAAGGAAGCCACAGATAGTCGTCGGAAGAATGTGTCCGTACGCCCTGCCCACCAGGTGGGTGCCACCAATGTTGCACATCCCCCTCGCGGAACTGGCGCTCCGCGCAGCGAAGCAGGTGCTCGCGCGCGAGCCATGGGGTCGAGTAGATCAAGGCCATAGTGTCTTGGAGCTGATCGCGAAAGCCGTACGCGCCGCCGGATTGGTAGTACCCGCTGCGTGCCCACAGGCGACAGGAGAGCGTCTGATAGATAAGCCATCCGTTGGCCAACAGATCGAGCGCGGGGTCCGGCGTCT
>JADGPI010000107.1 GCA_017882525.1 Thermoleophilia bacterium | reverse complement strand
TATTCTCCATGAGCCATTTCTGCCCGAGAATCTGTGCGCGCAGCATGACCTCGGGGTCCCCGTAATAAAGGCGAAAGGGCACTCCGATCCTGGGCAACAGGTAGCGGTACGCGATTGCCGGAAGAACGGGAACGCGGTCAGGCTCCTCAAACCGGCGCGCCGCCAGCACCCGCTCCTGACGGGCAAGGATATCTTCGTACGGGACTCCGATCTCGATGACCTCGGACACCTGCCCACCTCTGCACTTGCAATGCAATCGTGTGTCAATCAGGATGACACGATCAGGCAGGGTTGGCAAGTTTAATTTTGCCCGGTCAGTGCCCCTTGGTCATCCGCCCAACCAACAGCTCGGGATACGTCTTTGAAGGATCGGCGTACCTGTTGATCCCGTGAGCCTTCCCCCGGGCGTGGTAGACCTGCTGCTTGGCGGGGTTGTCGGGATTCAGCCGCGTGGTGGAAGCAATAAACCGCATCGTGTAGCCCATGCGGCGCCTCTTGCTTGTGTTGGCCTGGCTGCCATGGATGAGCTTGGCATGATGAAGGCTCGCTTCGCCTTGGGCCAGGATCAGCGGCACCGCCTTCGATTCGTCGAACTGCCCCTTGCGGATCTCCGTCATGAAGAGGTTCTTGTTCGGGTCCACGTTGTAGTACTCCGAGAACCCCTTGCCGTGGCTGCGGGGGACCACGTACATGCAGCCGTTCTCCTCGTCCGAGCCATCCAGCGCCAGCCAGACCGTCACCACCTCCATTGGGTTGATCCAGTCCCGCCAGTAGGAGGAGTCCTCGTTCCAGGGCACGCGCATACTTCCGCCGGCGGGCTTGGCAATGAGGTGGGTGGAGAACAGGTCGATGTCAGGGCCGATCACATCCTCCACGATGTCCAGGACCTCGTCGGCGAAGATCCACTCGAACAGGCGCGCGTCCACGAAGTGCGGCACATCCATCTGTTCCGGCCGTTCGTCGGGTTTCAGGTTGGCGATCTTCTCCTCGAAGAGAGTCCGCAGCCGGTGGAGCTTCGGTTTGTCGAAGACCTGGCGGCGGTACAGGATGTACCCTTCGGTCTTGTAGCGGGCCGCCTCCTCCGCGCTGAGTTTCTTGAACGTTGCCTGCATCTGTGCCTCCCACCTCGAATGTAATGGTTCGTGAAGAGAGACGGAAAGCCGCCGGCCGCTGGGAGGCCACGCCCGAGGTGTCGCGGTGCAGGTAAGGAAACCTGTCGACTCGTTTCGGCGACCGGCAAATGAATACGAAAATGGTTGCAGGTGAAAAGGGCTGGTGATACAATTGCTCCACCAGTGTAGTCCGATTGAGAATACTGCGTTTCGCATGGTGATGTGATGAAAGCTTCCGGGGTATCCGTCCTTCCACCTCCGCTCATCGTCGCGGTCAGCACATGTCGATACTGACGGCCTCCCCTTCGGTGTCCTGTAGAGGATCCAGACAAATCTCAACGCCACTATCCAAAGGAGGAACGAGAGCCATGGAATCGAAGATGTTGAAAGTCTTGATTGCTCTTGTAGCTGCAGCGATGGCGGTCACGTCCTGTGAAACGACCGGTAATCGCGTCGACAAGAGCAAGATCCCTGATTTTTACCTGACCCCCCCGACTTCAAGGGACATCCTCTACGGCGTCGGCTACGCAAAGATGTCGTCCATGGACCTCTCTCGCACCACTGCGGTAGCCCGGGCAAGGGCAGACGTCGCCGGGCAGGTTCAGGCGTCGATCAAGACAGCCCTGACCGACTATGCCCAACAGGCCGGTGAGGGAGAAAACAGCCAGGCGCTGCAATTCGTAGAGACGGTCTCGCGTCAAATCGTCGACGTCACCCTTGCAGGATGCCGCACAGACAAGGTCGAAGTGAAAGACGATGGGACGGTTTACGCGCTGGTTTCGTACCCGATCGCGAACTTGATGGATACAGCAGGGACCCAATTCAGACGCAATGAAGCGTCGTCCTTTGCAGGGTTCAAGGCGGAGGAGGCCGTGAACCGGCTGAACGAGGAGATTCATAGCAAGTCACGGAAGCCTTGAACGGTCGCGGACGCGGTGTCGAGGGAAAGCTCGGTCGTCATCTTTGCGCGGATCGTGAATGTGGAAACGGCCGAGGTGGATCCTGTGAGGAAAAGCATGAGAGGACGATTGCAACAGACGGAATCAGGAAGTGATGTCAGGCGCGAGGTACGGTGTCTCGCCGCGCTGATACCCCTTCTGCTCGTTTCGATTTTTCCCGTGGGATGCGTTTCATCTCCCGCCGCGGCTCCCGAGGGCAAGCTGCCCGGTTGGATTGCCCACTACCCGGTGAACCCGAACTACTTCATCGGGGTGGGCGGATCCCCGGATACCGGGGACAGGCAGGGGGACCTCGAGCGTGCGCGCGCAAAGGCACTGGCCCAGCTCGCCTCCGAAATAGAGGTCACGGTCCGAAGCGACCAGACCATTCGGGAGAGCGAAACGTCCCGCGGCGTGACGACCGGGAGCGTCGACATCATCGTGCAGACCCTGACCTCGCAGAACCTGGAGGGCGTGGAGCTGGTAGATTCTTACCGCAGCCCCCGTGAGGGCTATTGGTTCTACTTCCGCCTGGAAAGGCGGGCCTGGGATAGGCTCAAGAACAAGGACATGTACTCGCTTCGTGACAGAGTCCTTGGCCTCGTCACGCAGGCAGAGTCCCCGGGGGGGAGCATTGCGGAACGGCTCCGGCTCCTTTCTTCCGCCCTGGGGATGGTGGCGGCATCGAAGTACGCCGGGACGATCACCAACACATTCGACGGAGTGAGCGGTGTCCTTGACGATTTCATTCGAGACAGGATCCTGGGGAGTCTCTCGAAAATCACCTTGAGAGTGGAACCGGCGGCGATGCAATATTCACCCGGCCGAATCTCCGACATCCGCATACAGGCGGTGTCCGGCGAAAGAGCCGCTCTCGGCATCCTGCCCCTGGAAATCCGGGATCCTGACGGAGGCGTTCTTGCGGATCTCAGAACCGACGGGAGCGGGTTCTTTTCGGGAGCCGTCCCCTTCAAGAGTCTGAAAGCAGGCACACGTCAGGTCGTCATCGCTTTTTCCGCGCAGGCCCTGGAGGGAGCCGATCGGGCGCTGATCCAATTGGCGCCGCGGGCGACAATGCAAGTGGAGGTTCTCCCTCTTGGCGTTCACGTGCAGCTCACCAGTCCCGACGATCTGGACGCCCGTTGGCTGGAGGACTCGATCAGCTCGATCCTGATGCAGCGATTCGCCCTGGGAGTTCTCCGTGAGGAGGAGCCTTCCCCGTACCGCATCTCCTTCCGAATACGCAGCAGAGACGCCCCGGAAAATGACTACGGGATCTTGATCTCTTATTGTTCGGCTTCGTTGAGCGTGACCAGGGGAGAATCCCAGATTGCAGCCTTCTCCAGTCCCGATTTCAAGGGCGCCGGTCTTTCCCGCGAGCAGGCATTGCGCAACTCTGCGAAAGCGATGCTCGACAAGCTGTCCGAGGACCCTGGATTCACGGACGCAATGACGACACTCATGGCGACCGCGTGGACACAACAACCGTAGCCCGCTCTGATTGGTCAGAGCAATTTTTTCATGGCGCTGGTCTTCGGCACGACGACCTGGGCTGCCGACTCGATCTCTGAGGTCTCCACGTTGATCACGCGACCGAAAATGATGACAGTGCGATCCATCTCGATGACAGAGCCGGTGAGAAGGTAGTCTGCCGCAAGGAACTGCCCGATGCGGATCGCCTTGGAGGTGTCCATGAGGTCTGAGAGGGCGAGTTTCTGCTCTTTCAGGATCACGTCCAGCCGATTGCGCTCGGTCAGGGTCATCTTGTCCACTTTGCCAATGGCCACGACTGCCATTTCGTCCAGAAGCGCAATCAGGCCGGTGGTCTTGCCGTCCCTGGTCGTGAAACCGGAAACCGCGATTGTGCCGGACTTCCTGTCCCGCAGATCAAGGGTGATCTCCTGGAACAGGGTGTTCAGGCGCTCTTCCACCGGACGCTCCGCCGCCTGAGGCACGATCTCCACGTCGGCCTTGGCCTGAGCGATCGCCTCCGCGGGCTGGCTCAAGTCCTTGCCGAGGATGTCGATGTACTTGTCCATCATGGCTACTTCATCGTCGAAGGCCTGGCTCTCCAGTCGCAGCTTGGCGTTTGTGAGCTCCCTCTTCACGTCTTTGGCCTTCTCCACCGAAGCCTGCATTTTCAGGTCTATCGCCGACTCGGCCTCCGCCCTCTTGTCCTCCGCAAGCGAGGTCGAGCGCATCCGGTCCAGCTCTTCCCGGCAGGAATAGTAAGCCGTGCCAATGTCGACGAGGCTCTGCGCAAAGTGGAGCATGGTTCCGGACTGCAGCACGAGCCCGTCGGAGAAGCCGGTCACCGGAACGTCCGCTACGAAGCTCGCTTCCAAAGGGAGGGGATCCATGCTGTGGCGCGCGCCGGCCAGATCGGAGTACTCGGCCGAAAGACGTGCGAGGGGGCGGCGTCCGGGCGGCTGCCCTTCGAGTGTGCGGAAGCGCACCAGGATCGTCTCGTAATCCCTGGAGTGGAGCGTGGGCAAAGAGTAGGAAATCTCCGAGCCCGTAATCTGGTTGTTGTAGCCCCAGGTGCCCAGGATCTCAACGGGCACCAGGAACTCCAGCCGCAAGGCCAGATCCTTTGCGCCGGGCACAAGCATCCGGTCCAGGTCGGTGCCGAACGTTTCTTCCATTGCCTTGCGATCCGTGATGAACCGTGAGCTTCCACCCCCGGCCTTGGCGAGGTTGTCCATGAGCTCCAGGTCAAAGCCCACTCCGACGCCGATCGTGGAGACGCCGATGCCGAGCTCCTTGTACTGCCGTGCCAGGCCATCGAGAGTGGAGAGCTCCTTCTCGCGTGCTGCCTCGCTCCGGAGGTCGAACTCACAGACCTGGGCGAGTTCCTTGTACGTGCGGACAATGCCTTCGAACGTGCTGACCTCGCCTTTGTTCACCACTTCAACGGTGAAGGGGGTCGCGCGACTCTCCCGGTCGGTGAAGAAGTGAACGAGCACCCGGTAATGTCCGGAAGGGGCTCTTCCCGTGGGCCAGTAGACGTTCTCAACCGGTTTTGTTGTCACGGTGCTCACGTTCATGTCCACGTCCAGCTCGCCGAGGGAGCGCGCACGCTTGCGCCCGTAGAAGATCTCCTCGCCGGACGGGTCGATCACGTGCAGGTCCAGATCGTTGGTGTTATCCCACAGGAGCGAAATGCGCACGTCCCCGGATTTGGCGCCCGCCCCGCGCAGCCGCGATGACATTTCGGTCCCGTCGGAGAGAAAAAGCACCCGATTGACGTACCCCTGTCGGAAGTTCGCCAGCACCTGTTGATAGCCGAGCTCCAGGCCGGCCTGCAGGTTTGAGCCGCCGCTCGGATAGATTTTCTGCACGGCTGCCTGGAACTGCCTGCGCCTGTCCGCGGACCTCATCTGCGTGGACGGAAAAAGCACCGTGGCCTTGTCATCGAAGGCGACGAGAGACACGAAGTCCTTGTCCCGGACCTTGTTGATGAAGATGTCGAAGGCCTGTTTGACCCACTCCATCTTGTCCTGCTCCGACATCGAGCTGCTCTTGTCAAGCACGAAGGCGAGGTTCATGGGCGGGAGGTCGGCGAAGGCTTTGCGCGCACCCTGGATGCCGATGTGGAGCACCCCTTCCTGCCCTCGCGTAGAATACTGCTGGTTGCCGCTTCGGAAGGTGAGCCCCACGTCTCCCACCGGATCGGGGTAGCGGTAGTCGATGCTCGCGATGTACGAGTCGACGCGGACCTCTTCGGGAGGGACGATCACGCCCTGACCTGCCAGGTAGCGGCCGCGGCCCGACGATGATGCTGATTCGGCCGCACCACCGGCGAAGGCCCCCCCCGCCACGGACAACAGAACCGTCACGAAGAGAACAGATAACATTTTCATGGTGAGCTCCTTCGCCGCCGCGGCAGGCCACGACGGCACACCCGGCTGCCGGCTGAATGCAAGAGCCGATCTCCTGTGGCGGGAAGACTTGATGTGAAAGCCGATGCACATACGAGAGGGCCGAAACTGATGTGACGATTCTTCTTCTCTGGAAAACCGCCTAATTCACTTTTGCCTTTGCCGACACTTCTGCGCGTCTCGGCTCCTTGCCTGAATGCATCGTAATTCCAGAAAAAACGGGTTGTCAAGGTCTCAAAGGACGGTCGTCGCGACCTTTGGAAGTCAATCGTGCAGAGCTCCCCGACCTTTCCCCTGGCTGGCGCGCGGCGGTATTATTGACCCAGATGCGTATCCCCCTCATGCAGGTCTTCGGTCTCTGTGCAGGCCTGGTCGCCCTGGCCCCGGTCGGCAGTGCCGCGGAAATCAGCCTTGTCTACCGTCAGCGCACGGGCAGCCGGGAGGATCGCATTGAGATGAGCGAGGAAGCGCTCCCATCAAAGGCGGAGCTGAGGATCGCCTTCAGCAGCGGGGAGACATATCACATTATAAGCGATGAAAAGGGGGATGTAACGGCCTGTTCCTTCGCGTTCCCGAAGG
>JADGPI010000002.1 GCA_017882525.1 Thermoleophilia bacterium | reverse complement strand
TGCCGCGCCGGTCGGCCGCTGGCTACTGCCCTTCTCGTACCTTCCGGAACGCCTCGCGGAGCTCTTGCCACGACCGCTCGAGGGACTGGGGCACCACGCGGACATCGGCCAGGACCGGCATGAAGTTGGTGTCGCCACCCCAGCGCGGCACCACGTGCAGATGGAGATGGTCCTTGATTCCCGCTCCTGCTGCCGCACCCAGGTTGAACCCAACGTTGAACCCGTCTGGATGGAGCGCGAGTTTCAGAGCCAGAGTGGTCTCCTGGCAGAGCTGCATCATCTCGACGAGGGTCTCATGGGGCAGCTCATCAAGCTCAGAGAGATGGGCGTATGGCGCGACCATGAGGTGACCATTATTGTACGGAAACGCGTTTAGTAGAACGAAAGCGTGGTCACCGCGAAGCAGGAGGTAGTTCGCCCGATCGTCTTCGGCCAGCGGTTTCTCGCAAAAGATGCAGCCGCCTGATTTCTCCTGGGTGATGTACTCCAACCTCCAGGGTGCCCACAGTCTCTCCACGCCCGCTCCTTCCGGTGACGTTGTACCTACTGCCAGAGAGACAGCCCCGTCACGGGGTCGGACACGCGGGTGACGACCGCGCCAGACAGGGTCTGCAGCATGATCTCCATGTTGAAGACCAGGGTGTCGTAGGCGAGATGGCCGCCGTAGCACGCGCCTTCCTCGTCGGAGAGCGTAGCGTGCACGTGCACGATCGGCTCGCCGTTCAGCAGCGACACGTTACCAACGATACTCACGACTTCGAGGCGTTTTTCGAGCTGCAGGTCTTCCCATTGATGGGTTTCTTGGTCGTAGTAGCGAAGTGTGGCCCGGGATACCGCACCCACGCCCGACAGCCAGGCCAAGTTGATGCCGGCGTCGCGGACGTGCTTTTCAAGCTCCTTAAGAAGGTCGCTTCCTCCAGCCGGACGTAGGATGTGCACAGGACCAGCGCTCGCCTCGGTCTTGAACATCTCGATTCTCCTGTCGCTTGCCCTGCCGCGGTTTCTTGTCAGTCGTCCCACTTGAACTCGGGGGACGTGTGCTGGTCCCAGATCTCTTCGGTGGCGTCTTCCAAGGCTCTTTCCTCGTCGGGCGTCATGTCGGTGATGAGAGCTGAGGGGTCACTCAGGTGTGCAACCTCGAGCTCAGAGGCATCCACCCTGCCGTCTTCGTCGACGATGGCATTCGACTCCTTGAAATGGTCTGCCAATTCCCCGAGGTCCATCCCTTCTCGAAAGAGACTGACGCGCTGGTCTTGCGGCACGTCGCGACCGAGGTCCACCACGAACTGATACCAGACGATATCCCAGGTCACGGTCACGAAAACGCGGAGGCCGGGGCCCGCCACGCGGGAAAGGTTGGCCCGAGGCTTGCCAAGGCTGCGCCTGACTCCTCGTATCTTCTCGACGAACTGGCTGTCGTTGAAATAGCGCTGGGTGACCTGGACGGCTTCGAGGGTGAACGCGTGCGAGGGCTCCTCGGGGGGAGGGGGCGCGACGATCGGCGCCGGCGTTGGCGCTGTTGTCGCTGCAGAAGGCGGAAAAGCGGTGGCAGCTGCAGTAGCGGGTGCCTGCTCAGTCCCGGGCAGATTCACAGGAGGCGCTGCCACTGCCGGGGGGGCTCCCGTGGGCACGAGCAGGCCCTCGGTGTCCTGGAGCCGCTTGCGGGTCTGCTCCAACTCGCGCTCCAAGGTCTGAAGCCTGCTCTCCACCTTCGCGGTCTCGTCCGACGATTGGACGAGGACGTCCGCGGCGAAGCGCTCGAGCGATGAGGCCAGCCTCTCCAGCGCCGATTGCACGTCTTTTTGAAGGGCGATAAGGTCGGTGACCGGCATGAGCAGTTCTTCCGTCAGATCCCGATCCGCCGCATCGCCACTCGCAAGAACCCCGCCACCGGACGCTCTGGAGTCCGGACTCTTGACAGACCCCGGTGATGGCGGCGACGCGCCAAAATCGAATGGTGCGACCTCGTGGGCTCCGGCGGCGCACTCGCGGCAGATGCGTGCCTGGCTGCCGTCGGCGAACTGCTGAAGCACAATCTTGTCTGCTAGGTCGGAGCCGCAAATCTCGCAGCAGAGGTCGCCCGCAGAGGCGTCTTTCGACAAAGCCATGATTCATGCCTCCTGCCCAAACACGTGCGCACGTGCAGGTCCGGGGATGCGGATGATGGTTGCAGCCCAGTATAGCAGCCGCCTTCCCGCGTCGCCGCCCTCGGGCGCGGGAAGGCGGACCGAGGCCTACACGGCAACAGCTTCTTCGGCCGGATTCGTCCTG
Organism: Thermoleophilia bacterium; assembly: GCA_017882525.1. Taxonomy (GTDB): domain Bacteria; phylum Actinomycetota; class Thermoleophilia; order RBG-16-64-13; family RBG-16-64-13; genus Chersky-299. The sequence continues at coordinate 20,508 of JADGPI010000002.1, read as the reverse complement.
GCGCTTCCCCTCTGGCTCAAGTGCTAGACTTCCAGCGCGGCCATCCAGTGTCCCGACGCCAGGTCCTCCCGAAAGGTCGGGGAGCATGATCGACGTGCAACTCTTTGCCAACCTCACGTCCTCGGTTGATCCACGCCGGACGCAGTTCGAGGTGGATCCGCGACCCGGTCTCACTGTGCGCGAGGTGGCCGGGCAAGAGGGTATCGCCGCGGCCGACATCCAGATCATCCTGGTGAACGGTCGGCGCGCCGACCTCGACACGGTGCTCACAAACGGCGACCGGCTTGGACTGTTTCCGGCTGTCGGCGGTGGCTGAACCCATTCGCTCATATGAGGCATGGTTCGCCGGTGTCCAACTGCTCTTGGTGGAGGGTGACATCACCGGCCAGCAGGTCGATGCTGTCGTCAACGCCGCCAATTCCGGCCTGCTTGGCGGAGGAGGGGTCGATGGTGCGATCCATCGGGTAGGCGGCGCGATCATCCTCTTGGAGGGTAAGAGGATCGTCAGGTCACGCGGTCCCCTTTTGCCGGGAGAGGCCGTATCGACCAGTGCCGGCCGCTTGCCGGCACGGCGGGTCATCCACGCGGTGGGGCCCATCTGGCACGGCGGTGGTGCCGGGGAGGATGCGGTGCTTGCCAGAGCTTATTCCTCGAGTATCCAGATCGCACGAAGCGAAGGTCTGCGGAGCGTGGCCTTTCCGTCGATCTCCACGGGAGCCTATGGTTTTCCCGTCGATCGAGCCGCCCGGGTAGCTCTGGGGGCGGTCCGGCGGTCGCTCGAGAGCGGTCGGGGCTCGCTCTCGGAACTGCGTTTTGTTCTCTTCGACGCTGAAACGCTGGCCGTCTATCAAGCCGCGATGGAGGAGACGTTCTTTAGAGAGTGACCCGCGTCTGCCTCTCGACGGCGGTCGCGATGCGCCGGTCACACTGCAGTTCCGCGGTCAGAGCCCAAGGTTCGCTCCTCTGGGGACTACCAGACAAGTCCCGGTCAGGCTGCCGGCCTTGCCTTGCATGTAATCGCCCGGATCCGGATGCCGTGGACCCACGTCCGCCCGAGTATTCGCGGGTCGAATTCAAATGCCGCTGCCGCGGAATCATATTTCGTCGTGATGAGGCGCAGAGCTCTTTCCACTTCCTCGGCTACCGTGAGACGTCGTGCCTCGCCGAACACGAGCAGAGAACGATAGCGGAATGAGTCTCCGCAGGGGTTGTCGCCTCGGTGGAACTCGACGTCAGCCGTGATGGCGACGCAAACTCCGGCGTGCCGCTCCAAGGCCAAAGACTTCTTCCCCGAGCCACCGTGGAGCAGGATCTCGTCGCCGGTGTACGCGAAGCTGACTGGCGTCACATAAGGGTCGCCCTGGTCAGTCATGCCCACGAAGGCAACCGGGGCGGTCATGAGAACGGACTCAGCCCACTCCGGCAATTCGCGCCGCTGGGCCGGCCAGTCTGAGACCGTAGTGTCGTGACCGGCTGCGTTGTTGTCGTGGTCCAAGTCTTCCATACCTCCAGAACCCGTTTGTTCGATTCCTTGAGGCTCCTGCACGCCATGCCCAGAAGTCACGATAGCGCATATAATGGGCCGCGCGAGATGGCCCTGCCTGGATTGGCCCTTGAGGGCAACGGGGCGACGGGCTCCCGCCCCGCATCGAGACCACGCGGAGGGACGTTGAAATACCTCGTTCTCATCATGGACGGCGCCTCAGGCTGGCCTTCGCCGGTACTGGGGGGTAAGACCGCGCTCGAGGCGTCCCACACCCCCAATCTTGATCGTTTGGCGCGCGAGGGTACGGTGGGCGTGTCTCATACGGTCCCCGAGGGCATGGAAGCTTCCAGCGCCGTAGCGTGCATGAGCGTGATGGGATTCGATCCCCTGATCTACTACGCGGGCCGGGGCCCGATCGAGGCGATGGCGATGGGGATCGACCTCGAACCGGGTCAGGTCGCGATGCGCTGCAACCTGGTGACTGTTCGGGACGGAGTCATGGAGAGCTACGCGGCCGGTCACATCACGTCCGAAGAGGCACATGGGCTGGTGGCCGCGCTGCAGGACGGGCTGGGTGACGAGAGGGTGCAGTTTCACCCCGGTGTCGGCTTCCGCCAGATCGTCACTGTCCGCGACGGCGGCGACCTGCTCGAGGCCGAATACGCCGCCCCCCATGACATCACCGGGCGGCTGGTAGCCCGTCAGCTCCCGCGGGGCAAGGGAGCGATCCTGGCGCAGTCGCTCATGGACAGGTCGAAAGAGGTCCTTGCCGATCATCCCGTGAATCTTGCGCGGGTGGCTCGAGGACAGCTGCCGGCCACGCAGATCTGGTTGTTCTGGCCGGGCGTGCGGCCGGGGAGGATGCCGTCCTTCTCCGATCTGCACGGCAAGTCGGCCGCCATGAGTTCGGCCGTGGACCTCCTGCGGGGTCTGGCCCGGCAGTCGAGCATCGATTTTCTCGACATCCCTGGAGTGACCGACGGGAACGACAACGACTACGAGTCGCAGATGGCGCACTGCATCCACGCGCTAGACGAGCACGAGGTCGTATTCGTACATGTGGAAGCGCCGGATGAGGCGTCTCACGCCGGCGATGCGGCCGCAAAAGTCGCGGCTATCGAGCAGATCGACGCATTGATGGTGCCGCAGGCTGTGGCCCGTAAGGACCTATGTTTGCTGACCATGCCGGATCACCCGACCCCGCTCCAGGTCATGACGCACGTCGCCGAGCCAGTGCCGTTTCTTCTCTGGGGGCCGGGTCTTGCCGCCAACGGCGCCCGCGCGTTCACGGAGGCAGAAGCAAGCTCGACCGGCCTGGCCGTCGTGCCGGGCCATCTGCTGATGGGGCGTTTTCTCAGGCGGTCCTGCTAGGAGCAGAGCAAATCCGGCCGGCTCTTTTCCGCACCCGGGCGTACCGAACGGGCGAGCTCCAGCGGCATCGCCCGGTCCTTGAGTCGCACGAACTGTTCACTGGAGCCGCTCGCAGGCGGAGCGACGCTGAGACGGCTCTCCGGCTAGTCCGCCATCTTCTCGAACTCGTCCTTGCTCGCGCCGCAGTCGGGGCACTCCCAGTCGTCGGGCAGGTCTTCGAACGCGGTGCCGCGCGCGATCCCCTGACTTGGGTCGCCGGCCGCCGGATCGTATACGTAGCCGCACAGAAGGCATTGCCACCTGTCCATCGGTTCTCCTTTCATCGCCTGCCGTGCAGGAATCATATCCGTCACGGCCGCCCCTTGCCACACGTTGGTTACCCATATCACGCTTCCCGAAACGGAAACTCGGACGAGGCCGGTCTATTTGCGCGGGCTGCCGGAGAACAGTTCGCTTGGGCGGCGCCTTAGCCATCGCGCTGACATTACGGTTCGTGACTACACTGTTCTTGACTTGGCAGTGGGGCGTTCTGTAGCATGGGGCGTTGGATTGAGCCTGATCGGGCGCGCTGCTGGGCGGGCCAAGGCCGTACTGCCGGCGCCCTTGGGGGAGGCCGGTGACGTTGTCGAGGACGTCAAGGGAAGGGTTTCCGTTTTCTCCCTGTGGTCGTTCAAAGTGCGTTTGGCATGTGCTTTTCGAGGCCGGCCGGACGCCGAAGGCGGCGGCGGCTTTCGCCCATGACAGGCTCGATCCACGCCTGTAGCTCGGCCGTGAGACCGGGCTTGATGGTGGAGAATGTGAGGTATCAGTGGCCTACAGGAGCAAGAAGGAGGCTCGTTTTGATGGAAGGTAAACCGCCCGGCAAGTCATCGCGTCGCTGGAAGAGGTTCGCGCTCTTCTTCGGTGCGCTTGCCTTCTCGACTCTGGCCTTCGCGCCCATGGCCTTTGCCGCAACGTCCACTGGTGGGGAGGCAAGTCTGGTCCTGCCGAAACTCGACCAGGTCAAATTCCATGGCATGACGGGTCAGCTGCTTTTGACGCTGGGGCTCATCATCTGCGCACTCGGTCTCGTCTTCGGCATGGTCATCTACCGGAGCTTGAAAAGACTGCCGGTGCATAGCTCGATGCGTGAGATCTCCGAGCTGATCTACCAAACCTGCAAGACCTATCTCCTTCAGCAGGGCAAATTCCTGATCCTTCTCTGGGTCTTCATCGCCATCGTCATTGGGGTCTATTTTGGAGCGCTGAGCCACTTCACGGGACTGAAGGTCTTCATCATCCTCGTGTTCAGCGTCGTGGGGATCGCCGGCAGCTACGGAGTAGCCTGGTTCGGGATCCGGGTGAACACGTTCGCCAACTCGCGTACGGCCTTCGCCAGTCTAAGGGGCAAGCCATACCGGCTCCATGCGATCCCGCTCCGTTCCGGCATGAGCGTCGGCATGATGCTGATCAGTGTCGAGCTGATCATCATGCTCGTCATCCTGCTCTTCATCCCGCGTGACTACGCCGGTGCTTGCTTCATCGGCTTCGCCATCGGGGAGTCGCTGGGTGCGGCGGCTCTGCGGATCGCGGGCGGCATCTTCACGAAGATCGCCGATATCGGCTCCGACCTGATGAAGATCGTCTTCAACATCAAAGAAGACGATGCCCGTAACCCGGGGGTCATCGCGGATTGCACCGGTGACAACGCCGGCGACTCGGTCGGTCCCAGCGCCGACGGTTTTGAGACCTACGGCGTCACCGGCGTCGCTCTCATCACCTTCATCATCCTGGCGGTCCCACAGCCGTTGGTTCAGGTGTCCCTCTTGGTATGGATCTTCGCGATGCGCGTGATGATGATAATCACGGCCGGTCTTTCTTACTTCATCAACGCGGCTTTCACCAAGTCACGCTACCAGAATGTAGATAAGATGAACTTCGAGGCGCCGCTGACCTCTCTCGTCTGGATCACGTCGCTGATCGGCGTAGCGTTCACGTTCCTAGTCTCCTGGGCGCTGATTCCTCAGCTGGGCGATGGAACGCTATGGTGGAAGCTCTCCATAATCATTAGCATGGGCACCCTCGCCGGCGCGATCATTCCGGAGCTGGTGAAGGTCTTTACCTCCACCAAGTCGGCGCACGTGCGTGAAGTCGTGGCCTCGGCCAGAGAAGGTGGCTCGTCCCTCGACATCCTGTCGGGTTTCGTGGCCGGCAACTTCAGCGCCTACTACTTGGGCTTCACCATCATGGTTCTGATGGGTGTTGGCTACCTGGTGAGCACGCAGGGAGTGGGCGGCATAATGATCGCCCCGGCCGTGTTCGCCTTTGGTCTAGTGGCCTTCGGGTTCCTGGGGATGGGTCCTGTCACCATCGCCGTAGATTCCTACGGCCCGGTCACCGACAACGCTCAGTCTGTCTATGAGCTCTCCGTCATCGAGTCGATCCCCGGGGTTGCCGCTGAGATCAAGAACGACTTCGGCTTCGAGCCCGATTTCTCCGTTGCCAAGGACAACTTGGAGGAGAACGATGGGGCCGGGAATACGTTCAAGGCCACGGCAAAGCCGGTGCTCATCGGTACTGCCGTGGTAGGTGCCACCACGATGATCTTCTCGATCATCATGGAACTCACAGACGGTCTCAAGACAGGGCTCTCCAACCTTTCGATACTGCACCCCCCCTTCTTGCTCGGGATCATCATGGGCGGCGCCATGATCTACTGGTTCACCGGCGCCTCCACCCAAGCGGTCACCACGGGCGCGTATCGCGCCGTCGAGTTCATCAAGCGCAACATCAACCTTGACTCAGGCGAGACAAAAGCCTCCGTCGAGGACAGCCGTAAGGTCGTGGCCATCTGCACGCAGTACGCGCAGAAAGGGATGATCAATATCTTCCTGGCCGTGTTCTTCGGCACTCTTGCCTTCGCCTTCCTCGAGCCGTTCTTCTTTATCGGCTACTTGATCTCGATCGCGGCCTTTGGCCTGTTCCAGGCCATCTTCATGGCAAATGCCGGTGGGGCTTGGGACAACGCGAAGAAGATCGTCGAGGTGGACCTCAAAGAGAAGGGCACCGAGCTTCACGCTGCCACCGTTGTCGGCGACACGGTGGGCGACCCGTTCAAGGACACTTCTTCGGTGGCCATGAACCCGATCATCAAGTTCACCACGCTCTTCGGCCTCTTGGCAGTTTCGCTGGCCGTGAGCGTCGCCGGCAATCAAGGACACACCCTCACCTACATCTTGGCGGCGGTGTTCTTCCTCATCTCGGTGACCTTTGTGTGGCGGTCGTTCTACTCGATGCGCATCAAGAAGGGGGCGGTCGAGGCGTAAGCGATCGATCGTTGATGTCGCCGGGATTCTGACCAGGGATTGCGGCATCCGGGATTCATCAGGGGCCGCCTGCCGCGGGAGCGGCAGGCGGCCCCTGTCAGGAGCGGGCTGCCAGGAAGGTAGCCGTCAAGCGATGAAGTAGTTGTTATCCTTAGACGTTCTCGGCATTGGGGACCGAAAACGCCGGTTTCACGTTGGCCGGACAAGCGGATGTCGATAGGACGAAGGGACTGATCGAGGTTGGCGTCGACGACTCAGATGATCAAGCGGGTGATGCTCGGGAGGCCGATCCCGACCGCCGAAGAGCACCGTACCAGGCTCTCCAAGATCATCGCGCTGCCGGTCTTCGCCTCTGACGCCATCTCGTCGACTGCATACGCCACCGAGGAGATCCTACTCGTGCTTGTCGCGGCGGGAGCGGTGGCACTGCACTGGGCTCTTCCGATCGCCGCCGCCGTGACCGGATTGTTGGTGATCGTGGCGCTCTCGTACCAGCAGACCATCCACGCGTACCCCTCCGGCGGTGGGTCCTATATCGTCAGCACCGCGAATCTCGGCAAGCTACCGGGCATGACCGCGGCCGCTTCTCTCATGATCGACTACGTCATGACTGTCGCGGTGAGCGTGGCCGCCGGCGTAGCGGCCATCACCTCGGCTTTTCCGAGCCTCTATAGGTATAGCGTCGAGATCTCCGTGGTGCTCGTGGTGATCGTCGCGCTCGCCAACCTGAGAGGGCTCCGGGAGTCCGGGCGGATCTTCGCCTTTCCAACGTACGCTTTTGTCCTCTTGTGCGGCGGGTTAGTGGTCGCGGGGACTATCCGCTGGTTGATGGGCGATCTTCACCCGGTGGTGTATTCAGGCGTGCCGAAGGTCACAGCCTCGCTGGGGTTGTTCTTGATCCTGCGGGCTTTTGCGGGCGGCTGCAGCGCCATGACCGGGACAGAGGCCATCTCGAACGGAGTTCCCGCTTTCAAGCCGCCGGAGAGTCGCAACGCCTCCATGACCCTCGGGATCATGGCCGCGATTCTTGGCTTTCTGCTCCTGGGGGTGACGCACCTCGCCCAGGTCATGCATCTGCAGTCGATACCCGAGGACACGGTGCTGAGCCAAGTAGCGCGCGCGGTCTATGGAAACAGCGGTTTCCTGTACTTTGCCTTGCAGATCGCCACCATGGCGATACTGGTCTTTGCCGCGAACACGAGCTTCGCCGACTTCCCCCGCCTGTCGTCGATCCTGGCGCGTGACGGACTGATGCCTCGTCAATTCATGAACCGGGGCGACAAGCTGGCTTTCTCCAACGGGATCGTCGGCTTGGCGGTGCTGGCGATCATCATCATCATCGCATTCGGTGCCAACACCAACAAGATGATCCCCCTTTATGCGGTGGGCGTGTTCGTGAGTTTTACCTTGTCGCAGTCGGGCATGGTCGTGCACTGGTTCAGGCTCAAGAGCGATGGTTGGCGGCGCCGCGCGGCGATGAACGCCTTTGGAGCCTTGGTCACCGGCATCGTCTCGGTGGTGGTCTTGGTCACCAAGTTCGTCCAGGGAGCGTATATCGTATTCGTCGCGGCGATCGTGTTGATCTTGTTCTTCTCCTACATCAAACGCCACTACGACAAAGTGGCGCGCTTCCTCGAGCCGCAGAGCGCAGAGCGACTGGCACGCCTCGGCAGGATCGCCCTGTCCAAGCCTCGCACAACGGTGGTCCTCTTCGTGTCGCAGGTGAACGAACTGACGGCGCGGGCCCTTTCCTTGGGCAGGGGATTGGCGCCCGACGATTTCCACGCCGCCACGGTGACCAGCGATCCTGGATCGCTCGCCAAACTGGAGCATACCTGGGCCGAGATGGAGATCGACGTTCCGCTCAAAGCCGTGGAGTCGCCTTTCCGGGAGTTCACGAGGCCGGCCATAGAGTACGTCCGCTCGCTCGAGCCGGGGCCGAATCACACCGTGACGGTCATCATCCCCGAGTTCGTCGTGGAACATTGGTACGAGAACCTGCTCCACAACCAGAACGCTCTTCGACTCAAGGCGGCTCTCCTCGGCGTGCCCTGGGTGGTTGTGATCAGCATCCCGTTCCATATCGGAGCTCCCGATGCGGAGGAGCTGTACCCGGCGTAGGAGGAGTCTGCCGCTGGGGATGATATGCAGCAGGAAGGTCGCTCGAATCCGGGTTCGCGCTCGGCAACCGTCCCTGGTAGACTCGAAAAGTTCGCCGATTTCTATCACCGGAGACATTGAGCACAAGTTCTGCCATAAAGCGCGCTCTTGTTGGGCGCCCCATCGCGACGGCCGAGGAAGAGCAGGAACGGCTCTCCAAGAAGCTAGCGCTGCCGGTGTTTTCCGCTGATGCCATTTCGTCCACCGCGTATGCGACGGAGGAGATCCTCCTCGCCCTCGTCCTGGCCGGATCCATGGCGCTCCACTACTCGATCTATATATCCCTCGCCGTGGCGGCGCTGCTGGGCATAGTGGCACTCTCCTATCAGCAGACGGTCCATGCGTACCCGAGCGGCGGGGGATCGTACATCGTGAGCCGGGAGAACCTCGGGCTGACGCCCGGATTGGTGGCCGCGGCCTCGCTGATGGTCGACTACGTAATGACCGTCGCCGTGAGCACGGCCTCGGGCGTAGCCGCCGTCTACTCGGCGTTTCCGTCCGTGTACCACTACCGGGTTTATGTGTGCATAGGTGTCATCCTTCTCGTCGCTCTTGCGAATTTGCGTGGCGTTAGGGAATCCGGAAGTCTGTTCGCGCTGCCGACCTATCTGTTCGTTCTCCTGTGCGGCGGATTGGTGATCGTGGGCCTGGTCCGCTGGGCTCTGGGGGACCTGCCTGTCCAATTCCACTCGGCGCCGATCGAGGCTACGCGGGATCTGACGCTGTTCCTCATCCTGCGGGCATTTGCGGGCGGTTGCTCGGCCATGACCGGCACGGAAGCCATCTCGAACGCCGTGCCTGCCTTCAAACCTCCCGAGAGCCGCAATGCCGGCATGACCCTGGGCATTATGGCCGGCGTCCTTGCCTTTCTGCTGATCGGGGTGACCGCGCTTTCGCAGATCATTCATGTCTTCCCGACCGTCAATGGGAGCGACACCGTTCTCAGCCAGGTCGCCCGCGCGGTCTACGGGAACAAGACGGTCTTGTACTACGCGCTGCAGATAGCCACCATGGCCATCCTGTTCCTGGGGGCGAACACCAGCTACGCCGGGTTCCCCCGCCTCTCGTCGGTTCTCGCGCGGGACGGGCTTCTGCCGCGACAGTTCATGAACCGGGGCGACCGTTTGGTGTTCTCCAACGGCATCATCGGGCTCACTGTGGCCGCGATCGTCGTCATCGTCGTCTTCAAGGGACAGACGCACAGCATGATCCCGCTCTATGCCGTGGGCGTGTTCCTCAGCTTCACCCTGTCGCAGTCGGGGATGGTCATCCATTGGTTTAAGCTCAAGAGCTCAGGCTGGCGACAGCGGGCGCTGATGAACGGTGTGGGGGCCATTCTCACGGCGGTCGTCTCAGTCGTGATCGTCCTGGTCAAGTTCGTCCATGGCGCTTTCCTGGTCGTGGTGGCCGTTCCCATACTCGTGGGGATCTTCTACGCGGTGCGGCGGCACTACGACCGGGTGGCGGCGGTGCTGGAGCCACAGAACATGATGGAGCTCGAAGAACTCGGGCGGGTGGCCCTCTCGCGGCCGCGTACCACGGTGGTGTTGTTCGTGGCCCAGGTGAACTCGTTGACGGCGCGGTCGCTCTCGCTGGCCCGCGCGCTCGCTCCTGACGATGTCCACGCCGTGACAGTGAGTAGCGACCCGGAACGTTTGGCGCGGCTTCAGGACACGTGGGCCCGCATGAACATCGACTTGCCCCTGGAAGTCGTCGAGTCCCCATTCCGAGAGTTCATCAAACCGGCCGTCGCATACGTGCGTTCTCTGAAGCCGGGGCCCGATCACACCGTCACCGTTGTCATCCCAGAGTTCGTCGTGGAGCACTGGTATGAGACTCTGCTGCACAACCAAGATGCGCTCCGACTGAAGGGCGCCCTGTACGTGGTTCCCTGGGTGGTCGTCATCAACATTCCGTTGCACATCTCCGCGGCCAGGACAGGCGAGACGCCAGACTAGTTCCGCGGGGGCCCGCCGCGCATCCCTCCGGCTTGGTCGGGTAGCGCTACTATGTCTGTATCATGTGGGCCTCAGCCCGATGCCCGTCACTACCTTTTTGAGAGAGTGGAAGCGCAAGCTGTGAGAACGATATCGATCGACGGTAATTCCCTTGGCCTTGGGGACGTCCTGGAGGTCTCCCGGGGAGACGCCGATATCCGTCTGGCCGGGTCTGCGATTCCGCGCATCGAACAGGCCCGCGCTTACATCGAGCGGTTGCTCACTGAGGACGCGGTCGTATACGGCGTGACCACCGGCTTCGGCAAGTTCGCGGACGTGCGAGTGGCCGGCGCGGACGCCCTCCAGTTGCAGCGGAACCTCATCTTCAGCCATTGCTGTGGAGTGGGGGAGCCGCTAGGGCCGCAGGAGACCAGGGCAGTCATGCTTCTGCGCGCCAATGTCCTCGCGAAGGGCTTTTCCGGTGCGCGCCTCGTGATCCTGGAGACGCTCATCAACATGCTGAACGCCGGCGTGCTGCCGGTGATCCCACGCAAGGGCTCGGTGGGAGCGTGCGGCGACCTCGCCCCGCTGGCCCATCTTACGTCCGTGCTTATCGGCGAGGGGGAAGCTTTCTTCCGCGGCCGGCGGATACCGGGCGGGGAGGCCCTGAGGGCCGCGGGCATTGAGCCGGTCGTGCTCCAATGCAAGGAAGGCCTCGCGCTGATCAACGGCACTCAGATGATGACCGGAGTAGGAGTCCTCAGTCTGCTCAAGGCGGAGAACACCGCCAAGGCTGCCGACGTCGCGTGCGCCCTTTCGCTAGAGGCGCTTCGCGGAACTCGCACCCCGTATCTCGACTTGACTCAGGCAGTGCGGCCACACCCTGGGCAGCGGGCGACCGCCAGGAATCTCATCCGCCTTCTCGAAGGAAGCGAGATTCTCGCCTCCCACGAGGGCTGCGGAAAGGTGCAGGATGCTTATTCACTGCGGTGCGCCCCTCAAGTGCATGGTGCGGCAAAGGATGCGCTGGCCTTTGTGCGCCGCGTGCTCGAGGTGGAGGTGAACGCGGCAACCGACAACCCCTTGGTGTTCGTGCCCGAGGAGCTCGTACTGTCGGGCGGCAACTTCCACGGGCAGCCGGTGTCGCAGGCGATGGATATTCTGGCTATTGCCGTCGCTCAGATGGCCAATATCTCAGAGCGACGGATCGAGTGCATGATGGACCCCAGCACTTCCGACCACCTTCCGGCGTTCCTCACCAAGCGGGGCGGGCTCAACTCCGGGTTGATGATCGCTCAGGTCACCGCGGCGGCGCTGGTGTCTGAGAATAAGATCCTAGCCCACCCTGCCTGTGTGGACAGCATCCCTACTTCAGCGAACAAAGAGGATTTCGTAAGCATGGGGGCATATGCGGCGTTGAAGGCGCAGGAGGTGGTGCGCAACGTCGAAAGAGTGGTCGCCATCGAGCTCCTTTGCGGGGCTCAGGGTCTCGAGTTCGGTCACGGCGAGAAGCCCGGGCGAGGAACCGCGGCTGCGTGGGCGTTCATCCGCCAATCTATACCTCCACTTGAGGATGACCGTCCGCAGTCTCCGGACATCGAGCGGCTGAGCTGCTTGATCGAGGACGGGTCGCTCATCGCCCACGTGGAGGACCTCGTGGGCCCGTTGGAATTGGCTCTAGTCGTTTGAAACAGGAGGCCCTTTGAGCCCTCTTACGGTAATGAATGCTTGTGGACCCGCCCGCCCTGTGGAGGCGGACCTGGTCGTCACCGGTGCTGGAGAGCTTCTCACCTGTCCCGCGGACGGGAAAGGTATCGGGCTCGTGGTGGGTGGCGCTGTTGCCGCCAAAGACGGGCGCGTGGTCTGGGTAGGGCCTTCCAAACAGGTGCAAAGGAGGGTATCGCTCGCCGACGGGGCCGCCGTGGTCGATGCCGGCGGCCGAGTGGTGATGCCCGGGCTGGTGGAATGTCACACTCACCTCATCTTCGCCGGAGACCGTTCAGCGGAGTTTCAGGCGCGGGTGGCCGGCGCCAGCTATCAAGAAGTGGCCCTGGCCGGTGGCGGGATCGCCAGCACGGTGAGGGCGACACGGGCGGCAACCGACGAAGAACTCCGCTCGCTGGCCCTTGGCCGGCTGACAAGGCTATTGTCCCTCGGTGTCACCACCGTTGAAGCGAAGAGCGGGTATGGATTGTCCCCCGAGCAGGAACTCCGGATCCTCGAGCTGTACGCTCAGCTCGCCGCGCTTCACCCTGTGGACGTCATTCCAACGCTGCTTGCCGCCCACGCACTGCCTGACGCGTACCGGGGGCGCCCAGAAGTGTTCGTCGACCTGGTGACGACCGAGATGATCCCGGCTGTGGCCGCACGTGGCGTCGCCCGGTTCTGCGATGTCTTCTGCGAGAAAGGTGCTTTCACGGCCGACCAATGCCGGTCCGTCCTCGCGGCGGGGGCTCAGTACGGCCTCAAACCCAAACTGCATGCGGACCAACTGTCCGAAGGCGGCGGCGCGGCACTTGCCGTCGAGATGGGGGCCGTTTCCGCCGACCACCTCGACTATGTCAGCGACCTCGGTATTGCTGCGCTGGCCGGGTCTGGGGTCACGGCCGTGTTGCTGCCCGGGGCGGCGTTCTTCCTCGGTACCGACCAGCTGGCTCCTGCCCGGCGACTCCTGGACTCGGGCGTGCGTGTGGCGCTTTCCACGGATCTCAACCCCGGCTCGAGCCCCACCGAGAACCTGTGGCTGATGGCGACCATGGGGTGCTGCGCTCTCCACATGACGGCGGCGGAGGTGATCCGCGCCATCACCTGCGAGGCGGCGCGGGCGCTCGCCCTGGAGAAAGAGGTCGGCAGCCTTGAGGTGGGTAAGAAGGCCGATATCCTTATCCTCGAGAGCAGGAAGCATACCGAGATCCCGTATCACTACGGTATCAACCCGGTGGAACAGGTTTTCAAGGCGGGCAGGTGTGTTTCGGTCAGGGGGAAGGAAACCGAGGTGCGGCCGTGCGCCTGATCGAGTGCGTGCCAAACGTGAGCGAGGGACGAGACCTGCAAGGGTTACAGAAACTCGCCGACGCCGTGAAAGGCGTTTCCGGCGTCACTCTCCTGGACTGGAGTGCGGACCCAGACCATAACCGGAGCGTCTTCACGTATGTGGGGGAGCCCGAGGTGGTGCTCAGGGCCACACAGACCCTGTGCCAGGCGGCCTTCGCCCTGGTCGACATGAGCAGGCACCGGGGAGCGCATCCACGCCTTGGCGCAGTCGACGTCATCCCGTTCATCCCGCTGCGAGGGGTTTCCAAGGAGGAGGCCCTGGAGCTGGCGCGCAGACTGGGGGAATGGATCGGGGCTCAGGGGGTGCCAGTCTATTACTACCAGGACGCGGCAACGCGGCCGGAGCGCGTCGGTCTTCCTGACGTGCGGCGCGGCGAATACGAGGGCCTGGTCGACAGACTCGCGACCGAGGCCGGTCGGCCGGATGCCGGCCCGGCGGAGTTCAACGCCCGGTCGGGCGCCTCCATAGTGGGCGTCAGATTCCCGCTTATCGCGTTCAACGCGAATCTGGGTACCACGGACCTGGCCGTGGCAAAGCGAATAGCGGAGGCGGTGAGGTTCTCCAGCGGCGGATACCGTCATCTGCGGGCGATGGGCGTGGCGCTCGAGAGCAAGGGGCAGGTGCAGGTCTCGATGAACTTCGTTCAGTACGAGGAGACCCCGATCCACCGGGTGCTCGAGACCATCCGGTTCGAGGCCGCGCGGCACGGGGTCGAGGTCACAGGGTGCGAGCTCATCGGCATGGCTCCTCTTGCCGCTTTCGAAGAGACCATCCGTCACTACCTGCAACTGCACGATTTCTCGCTGGATCAGGTCATAGAGAGCCGCCTGCTGGGGGACAAACAGACAGCCGAGGGCGGCTGATGGACACTCCGCTCGTCGCGCTCCCCGCGGAGCTGCCGCCGGACCCTCGTTTCTTGCCGGGCGTGCGACGGGCTCCCGACCGGGGCTACACGCTTAACCGCGAGCAGACGGTCACCGCCCTCAAGAACGCTTTGCGGTACGTGCCCGTGTCGTTGCATCGGTCCCTCGCCCCGGAGTTCTATGCCGAGCTCAAAGAGCGAGGCCGGATATATGGGTATCGCTTCCGGCCGGAAGGGGCGATCAAGGCCAAGCCGATCGGCGAATACCGCGGCATCTTGGAAGGGCGGGCGCTCCAGCTCAACATAGACAACAACCTGGACTTCGATGTGGCTCTCTATCCGTACGAACTCGTCACCTACGGCGAGACGGGCCAGGTTTTCCAGAATTGGATGCAGTACCGGCTGGTCAAGCAATACCTGGAGCAGATGACGGAGACCCAGACTCTGGTGGTCGCGTCCGGTCACCCCGTGGGTTTGTTTCCCGCCCACCGCGACGCCCCCCGAGTGATCAACACGAATGCCCTCATGGTGGGCGAGTTCGACAACCCTAGAGACTTCCACGAGGCGGCTCAGATGGGCGTGGCCAACTATGGCCAGATGACGGCCGGGGGTTGGATGTACATCGGGCCGCAGGGGATCGTGCACGGCACCTATCTGACTTTGCTCAATGCCGGGCGTCTGTATCTGGGTGTGCCTAAGGAGGGCGATCTTCGCAGTGTGCTGTATCTCAGTTCCGGGCTGGGAGGCATGAGCGGGGCGCAACCCAAGGCGGCGGACATCGCCGGCGCTGTCAGTATCGTCGCCGAAGTGGACGCGTCGCGCATCGAGACTCGGGTGACTCAGGGCTGGGTCAAGCGAGCGACCGCCTCACTCGCCCAGGCGTTCGCCTGGTCGGACGAGGCTCTGGCGGCGGGGGAGCCCCTTTCCATCGCATATCATGGCAATGTGGTCGACCTGTGGCAGTACGTACTGGACCAGGGGATCCCCGTGCAGTTGGCCTCTGATCAGACCTCGTGTCATGCCGCATACGAAGGCGGCTACGTGCCGCAGGGGCTCGGTTTCGAGGAATCACGGGAGCTTCTGTCGCGCGATCCCGCCGAGTACGCACGACGGGTGGACACCTCGCTGCGCAAGCAGATCGATCTCATCCGGGAGATGGTCAAGCGGGGTACCCATTTCTGGGACTACGGCAACAGCTTCCTAAAGGCGGCGTTCGAGGCAGGCGCCACGGAGGTCGCGCGAAACGGGGTGGACACCAAGTCCGGGTTCGTGTATCCGTCTTACGTGGAAGACATCATGGGCCCTTTGTGCTTCGACTGTGGTTACGGCCCATTCCGCTGGGTATGCACTTCCCTCGACCCGGCCGACCTCGCGAAGACCGATGCCGCGGCGATGGCCTGCATCGATCCCGAGCGTTCGTGGCAGGACCGGGACAACTACTGCTGGGTGCGGGACGCGGGGGAGAACAATCTGGTGGTTGGTTCGCAGGCCCGGATCCTCTACGCGGATGCGGAGGGGCGGGTGCGGATCGCGCTTAGGTTCAACGAGATGGTGCGGGATGGGGAGATCGGACCGCTGACGATAGGACGCGATCACCATGACGTGTCCGGCACCGACTCGCCGTACAGGGAAACGGCCAACATCCACGACGGTTCCAACGTCATGGCAGACATGGCGTTCCACTGCTGGGCCGGTAACGCGGCCCGGGGGATGACCTTGGTGGTGGCGTCGAACGGCGGGGGAGTGGGTATCGGGAGGGCCATCAACACCGGGTTCGGTCTGGTGCTCGACGGTTCCGAACGGGTGGACGCGATCATCCGATCGGCCGTGGAATGGGACGTCATGGGCGGTGTCGCGAGACGGGCGTGGGCGCGAAACGCCCCGGCACTGCTCACGGCCGACTCCTGGAACTCGGCAAATGCCGGGCGGGGATACATCACGATCCCCAACCTCGCAGAGGACGGATCCGTGGAGGCGGCGCTGGAGGAGGGCTGAGGCTCGGCCCAGCCTCAGCCTGTGCGCGGCCTATACTATCTCTCTTCTCCCTCGGCTCGCCCGACAGCTTCGGGCTTCTCGACTTGGTCCGGTCCGCGTCGCGGCCACCAACTCCATCGCTTCAAGAGAACGATGATCGCCGGCACGACCGTGGTCCTCACGACGAACGTATCCAGCAGCACTCCAAACGCGACCGCGAACCCGATCTGAAGGAGTCCGAGGATGCTCGCGCTCATCATGCTCGCGAACGTACCCGCCATGATGATGCCGGCCGAGGTTATGATGCCGCCGGTCTTTGCCAGCGCTACCTGGGTACCCGCCCTTGTGCCTCGCTTGCGGGCTTCTTCCTTGACCCGGCCGATGAGGAAGATGTTGTAGTCCATCCCCAGAGCGACGAGCATCACGAACATGAAGATCGGCACCCACCAGGTCAATCCCGCCGCTCCCAGGATATTGACGAAGAGGATCCTCACCACGCCCAAAGTCGCCGTGTAGGAAAGCAGGATCGTGAGGATCAGGTAGATAGGCGCCACGATCGCCCGCAGCAGAAGGAGGAGGACGACGAAGATACCGGCGAGAACGAAGACTATGGTGCGGGTCATGTCCCGATTCGAAGCGTCGCGGAGATCGAGTAGGATGGCGGATGTGCCCTCAACCGCTCCGGACACACCTACGGTCGTCAGGGTCTGGCGCAGCGCCGCGACCGCGGTCAGCGCTCCCGGGGTGTATGGACCCACACTCAGCACCACCTGAAACCGGGCCGCGGTGCCGTCGCTGGAGACGTACGCGTCGTGAAGGGCCTTCAGACCTTCGTTGTTCTTGAGGTAGATGGACGGAAGCATCTGGGTTCCCGACTGGGCGGCAAAGCCGGTGCTCAAGCTGCTCAGCCCGGTGGCAAGTTGGTCAAGAGCGGGGACTATCTCCGAAGAGATCGTCGAAGAGGTCACGCCGGCGGGCGCTGAAGAACCGGCCTCGGCTGAGCCAGCGCTGGGAGAAACGCCCGCTGCCTTGGCCAAGGTAGCGAGCGCAGCGACACATCGTTGGTAGCTTGGATCTGTGAGCACCTGCGGGTACGCGCCGGCGAGTTGAGTGAGATAGCTGTAGACGTCCAGAAGGCCCGAAGCGGCTTTTTGCAGCAGCGCGGCCGACCCGCTCGCCGAACTCCCCGAACCCGACGCGATCGCCTGCTGCAGCTGCGCCGTCCCATCTTGTACGCTCTTCGAGAGGCCGGCCAGCTGGCTCGATACTGAGAGCGTGCTCTTGTCGGGCAGTGATGCTGTGAAGCTGCGGACCTGGGCTACGTTCCCCACTTTGGTGATGGCGGTCTGGATCTTCTCCAGTCTGGCCAGGCCGGCCACAGAGTCGAAGCCGTTGGCATCCACAGCCAGGACATCGATGGGCTGCATCACGCCGGGTCCCAGATGGGCGGATATGACGTTGAATCCCTGCCGGGTTTCGTCATTCTTTGGGAGATCGCCGAGCAGGTCGAAGTCACGCGCGAGGCCCAGGCCATATATGGCAAGCGGTACCAAGATCACCACAGGGATCACGAGGGCCAGGACCGGTCGGCGAACGACCCTGTGAGACCAACCATTCCAGAAGCGTCCCTCCTTGAAGTGTTGAGCCTTGCGCGGCCAGAACGTGCGCTTGCCGAGCAGGGTGAGGAGCGCCGGTGTGAACGTTAGAGCCGCCAACAGTGCGATGGCGACGCCGATGGCCAGGCTCGGCCCACTCGTGTTGAAGAGGCCGAGCTCGGCAGCGGCCATCGTGGCCAGCCCGACGATGACGGTACCCCCGCTGGACGCGATCGTCTCCCCGACGGAGCGCGTCGTCTTATGAACGGCTGTGCTGGGCGTTGGAGCATCGGCCATCTCTTCGCGGAAGCGGCTGATAAGGAACAGGCAGTAGTCGGTGCCCGCTCCGAACAGCACTACGATGAGGAACACGTTGGTGTACATGGAGATCGTCAGAACGTGCGCGCCGAGCAACGCCACCACTCCCCGCGAGATGATGTAGGCGAGCCCGATGGTGGACAGGGGGACGATGGGGCTGACGGGAGACCGGTATACGAGGAGCAGGATCACGATCACCAGGATGATCGTGATGAGCGTGGTGGAGTCGATGCTGCCCTTTGTGTTGCCGTTGTACGCCGCGAGGATCGGCGCGTCGCCGGTGAGATATCCCTTGACTCCGGTGGGCGCGGCAGCCAAACGTTGATCCATCGCCGCCAGGGCGTCCTGGGTGATCTGCTGGCTGCCGATGGCGTTGAAGCGCACCAATATGAGCGCCACCTGCTTGTCGTTGCTTAGCAAGCTCGCCCGCGTCTGCTCGTCGCCGTAGGTGGGGGACCAGACCTGGTCAACGGCCTTTGGAGCGCCGCTCCCCGTGAGCCAGCCGGTGAGCGACTGGACGAAAGCGAGCAGCGGCCCTTGGTCCGCCCGATTCCCCGCGCCGGCGTCGAGAACGATCACCGCGCTGCTCGGCGAGGTGCGCTCGGGGAAGTACTTCGCGACCAGGGCGTTTGCGTCCAAACTGGGCGCCGAAGACGGCAGGAAAGCTCGCTGATCGCTCACGCCCACGTCGTTGATGTTGGGAGCGACGAGCGTCAGGACGACGGCCAGAAGGATCCAGCCGGCGATGATGAACCAACGGAAGCGGGTGGCGAAGGAACCTAGGCGAGCGAACATCGGTCCACTACCCCGGCGGCCTAGGCTCGGTGGATCTTCTTGCGCCGCTTATACGTCTTCGCCAACTCCAGGAAGATGCCCACATCGCGATCGAGGTCGCTATGGGTGCCGTCGAAGTAGAAGACCCGGATCGGGATGCCGTCGTGGTCTTTGCTCACCACCGGGTAGATGGCTTCGGTCACGATGCCGTTCATGCAGGTGAAGGGGCTGATGTCCACTATGCCGTCGGCGCCCTGGGTGTAGAGGTAGATCGCTCCGCCGGTCGAGAGGACCATCTCGCCGAGGGCCCCCTCCTGGGGCAAGTAAGACCGGGCGTGCTGCAGGATCTTGGTAACGTGCGGTTCCCTGCGAGAAACGAACACGTCGTGGAAGTCCTCCATGAGCGCCTCCTCGTCGCGGTGCATGATGCGGGCCGTGATGAAGGTCTTGAGCCAATCTTTGCCGAACCTGCGCTTCTCCTCGCGATAGCGGCGGAAGGCCTCTTCGTTGGTGTACCAGACCCATTCGCCGACTCCGGACAGCCAGCATTCTCCGCCTTGGGCCTCGATGTGCCGGATGAGCTCGTTGTTCGCGAAAGTGTTCAGCCGGCAGAAGATCTCGCCGACGACTCCGATGAGCGGACGGTCCTCTTGCCGCACCGCGATAGCGAGGAACGATTCTTTCACTCGCACGAGCGCGGCCAGCAGGTCCGCCATGCGCTCCTTGTGGCCGATGCCTTGGCGGGCCAGGACTGAACCGGTGAAGTCCAGGCTCTCCAGGTACACACGATCGGTCTGCCCCGGCTCGACCTCGTAGGGTCTGATCTTGAGGAGCAGCTTGAGGAGGATGTCTTGAACGACCACTGCGCGCCACGCAGTCCGGATGAGCTCTTGGGCTTGGTCACCGATATCTGCATAGCCATCCGCGGACGTGAGCGAAAAGACGGCTATATCACCGTGGCCGTGGTCCACGAGGATGCGTTCGAGCAGAGACGCATACTGCCCGAAGCGGCAGGGGCCGTTGGCAGTGGGGAGGAGGAAGGCCGTCTTGGCCGGGACCAGCCGCTCGTCTTCCACCAACTTCATGAAATCCCCGAGCACGATCCGCTGCGGGTAGCATTCATCCCCGGAAGTGTACTTGCCACCAAGCTCGAGGGTTCGCAGGTCTTCCGGAGGCGTCACTCGCGCATCGTAGCCGATGGAGCGGAAGGCGGCGGCGAGCAGGTAGGAGCCACCGTATGGCATCCGAGGCAACCAGAGCGTCCTGCCGGTGACGTCGGCCTTCTGTTTGGCCTGCGGGCTGTGGTCCGCGCCCAATGCGACGATGGGTTTGGGCAGAGAAGCCAGCGCGGCGGCCAGGGCCTCGTGGGAGGCTTTGCCGTTATCGTGGCCTGTAGTGGTGCGCATCCCCACTTAGCCCTCCCTGACCGTTTCTCTTACCGCGTGCTCGCCCCGGGCCCACCAACGCAAGAACCCTTTGCTATCAAGGTAAGCTTCACATCTGGTCATGGCGCCGGCATCGTTGGTGTGCTCGTCGAACTGGAGGATGAGGAAAGGTTCGGGCGACGCCGGCCTGATGAAGTGCTTCACGTACGAATCCGGGCCGCACTTGAAGTTGGTCATGTAGATCATGTGAAGGTTCGGGTAGTGCGCAACGATTTTCGCCGCCTGC
>JADGPI010000106.1 GCA_017882525.1 Thermoleophilia bacterium | reverse complement strand
GGGCGCCCGGGACAGGCAGCGAAAGGAACTAGAAGCTCACACCGCTGGCTGCAGCCTGAGCTTTGAACCGCGCCTGGATGGCATAGAGCCGGCTCACGTAGCTGGAGAAGCCGGAGACTCCGCTCCCGTAGTAGACGGCCGCGAATCTGCTCCAATCCGGGTTGGCCGAACTCAGGATGGGCACGTAGAAGCCGTTCACGCCCGACTTGAGATATCGGCCGAAGGCCTCCATGCCGGCCTGGGCCGTGGGGAAGGAATACCAGTCTTTGCCGGCCACCCAGATGCGGGCGTCGGAAAGCTGGCCCCAGACGGTATCGGCCCCGTGATATCGCATGCAGCCGAAGTTATTACGGCGGGCCAACGTCCCACCGAGCGAAGGGTCGCCCAGGGACGTTTCAGCAGCTATGATCACGAGCTGTGTCAGCGCCGGGATGCCGTACCAGTCGGCGTTCTGGAGGACCATCTCGCCGGTGATCGCACTGTTGTGCGGCTGGAATAGCTTCGCATCCATGAACTGAGCCAAGGCCTGCCGCTGAGGATCGACGGGCTCGGTCGGCGCCCAGCTCCCCGCTCCAGTGGACGAGCCATCGGTCGCGCTTGCGCCGCCCAGGGCGGCGGGGGCGGCCGCGCCAGCCAAAGTGGGATCGAGCGAGCCTGCCGCCCTGAACACCAGGATGCTGAACTGCGCCCGGGTCATAGCGTCCAGTGGATTCAGTCGCTGGTTGTCACCGGAGATGAGTCCCCGCTTAACAGCCAGGGCCACGAACGGACGGGCCTGCGGAGAGACGGCCACCGCATCCAAAAAGGGCCGCAAAGCACTATCGACCTGAGAGCTCGTGAGCGCAACCGCCTGGTCACCCAGTCCGAGGCTCTTGACCGCCAAGATGGCCATCTGCTCTCTCGTGACAAATCCGTAGGGATGGAAAGTCCCGTCGGGGTAGCCTGCGAGCCACGCTTTGGCGAGTGCCGTCTCCACGTAAGGCTGGTACGTCGCATCGACGTCCGAGAAGTGAGAGCTGGAGGCGGAAAGCTTCTCGCCGCGCCACGTGACCAGGATCTTGACGGCTTGGGCGCGCTTGAGGGTGCCGTTGGGGTCGAAAGTCCCGTTGTCGAGACCGGTGATGACGGAGTTGCTCGCCAGATACTCGATGGCATTGTGGGCCGGGTTGGCCTCACTCACGTCGGGAAAGCTCGAGGGGTGCGCTTGGGCCGGGGCCACAAGGGCGCCGGCGATGAACAGGGTCGCGATCGCTAACAGAACTAATCTCTTCTTCATACCTCTGCCTATGTCCGTTTGTAGGTCCGGAGGGAGGCAGGAAGTCCGACTGGGTCAAAAGCGCGTGAGGACTCCGGCGCAGGCAAAAGCAAAGCCTGTGCAGGGGCTGAGATTCAGACGTGGATTGCTATTCTAAGGAAGTCTCGCGACGCGCTTTGGGCCTGGTCAAAACTATCCAGCTCGCCCTCTGCCAGAGTCTAAGACTGTGAAGACAATGGCGGTTGCTTACACAACGGCGGCACATGTTATCAACTGAGCAGCGGTTTTACAAAGTCACTCGGGGGAGTGACCGGCCGCCCTCGGCCCTCATGTGTTCGGGAGTAAGCGGGGTACCGGGAGCCCACGCGTGAGATCGCTCCCCGCGGGTTGGTCGTCGACGGGGAGGCCGCCCGGCCCTGACGCGCCCGGTGCTCCGCGACCAGCGGCGACCCGGATCTCGTGCGCTAGGCGCGGAGGGTGGACCGCCCGGGCGCCGTGGTTGACGCTCGAATCGAACGGGGCGAAGACTTCTTGCCGGTAGTGCTCCAGGTATTCGGTCACTGCTTCTGGAGGCATGGGATGTCCGACGAAGTACCCCTGGGCGTTGTCGCACCCCACGTCGTGAAGGAGGCCGAGCTGGTCGCTGTGCTCGACACCTTCCCCGGTTACCGCCAGGCCCAGAGTATGCGCGAGCGCCGTCAGCGACCGTACGATCTCGAACTCGGTGTTGCCGGGTAGGATCTTGGACACGAAGCTGCGATCGATCTTGATCTCCTGCACGGGGAAGGTGCTGAGGTGACGCAGCGAAGCCCAGCCGGTGCCGAAATCGTCGAGGCATAGCCTAATGCCCTCATCTCGCAGTTGTTCCATGACTCGTTTGGATTTTAGTGGGTCGCGGATAATGGCTGTCTCAGTGATCTCGAGGATCAGCTTGTCGGGAGCCACCTGCCACTCGCGCATCTTGTCCAGCATGACCTCGACGAAATCGGTCTCGGTGAGCTGTCGGGGCGAGATGTTCATGCTGATCGAGGCGTCAGGAGCGGCGTCGCCCCGCGAGCGCCAGCGGCTCAGTTGGCCGCACACCTCGTCCAGGATGAGCGTTCCCAGGGGAACGATGAGCCCGCTGTTTTCAGCAATAGTGATGAAGTCGCCGGGCATGACGGTACCGCGCGTGGGATGACTCCAACGGATCAGCGCCTCCAGCGACGAGACTCCCCCGGTCTTGAGATCGACGATAGGTTGGTAGACCATCGCGAAAGCGCCTTGTTTGATGGCGGTGCGGAGGTCGGTCTCTGCACGCATGGTCCGCAGCACGGCCTTGTGCATGTCGTCGTCGAAGATGCGGTAGCAGGCGCGACCCGCTTCTTTTGCCTGGTACATCGCGGTGTCGGCGGCGCGCAGCAGGTCCTCGGGGCCGTCGAACGTGTCGTTCCACATCACCAATCCCAGGCTCGCCGAGCTCGCGATGTCCTGACGGCGGAAGCGGACGGGCGACTGCAGCTCCTCCTGGATCCTGTCGACTACCTGGATCACGTCCCGAGCGCTTTGGACGTCGTTGACGAGGATCATGAACTCGTCTCCGCCCATGCGGGCGACGGTGTCCACCTCCCGCACGCAGCGGAGAAGTTTCTCCGCCACCTTTTGCAGAAAGAAATCACCGGCGGCATGCCCGATGCTGTCGTTGATCAGCTTGAAGCGGTCGAGGTCGAGGATGGCTACCGCGAAGAGGTCGCCCTTCTTGCGGCGCGCCCGGCGCACTGCGTCGTCCAGCTTGGACATGAAAAGCACCCGGTTGGGGAGGCCGGTCAGCGCATCCCCGAGCGCCTGCTTGCGTAGGCTTTCTTCCATGATCTTCCGCTGGGTGATGTCGTGGAGCACGATCATGCGGCCGAGGGATTGCCCCCGTTCGCTGAGTGGCGAGACTCGCACCTCGTAGTCACGTCTGTCGGGGCCTTCGGCCGCCGTCACCTCTGTTGGGAGCGAGTGGGAGGCGCGGCGCCCGTTAAGCTTCGGCCACGCGGGCCAGGTCTCGGCCAACGGCTTGGCAACGATGTCGCGCGAAGCTCGTCCGATGATCCGGCGTGCCGCCTCGTTCAGGTCCAGCACCCTGTCACCTTCATCCATCACCAGAAGTCCGTCGCTCATGTTCTCCACGAGTGCAGCCCGGGCGACAGGAACGAGGGTGAACAGGCGGAAGCGGAAGAGCCCCCAAGCCACGATGACTCCGGTCAGGCCGAAGATCGCCGGCGTGTAATCCTGATTGGGCAGGGCGCCCGGCACGAGAACGTAGGTGGCGTTCCAAGCGAGGGCCACGCAAAGCCCGCCAAGAAGGACCAGCGGCTGGCCCCGAAAGAGCGGTGGAGACGACTTGACTGCCCGTACGAGGAGGTAGAAGGCCACGGCCAGCATCAGGTAGCTATAGGCGGTGTGGATCCAGAACCAGGGCCCGAGGACCCGACCCACGACGGGGAACGCGCCGCGTTCGTCGAGCCAGACGACGGTTCGCATCAGATGGTGGTAGTTGTTGGTCCACACAAGGACCACCGTGGTGAGCGGCACGATCCCAAGAGCGGCGATCCGGCGCCAAGTCAGCCACCGGGCGTGTCCTGTCGCGTGTATGGTCATGATCAGCCAGGCCACGGGGATAGCCGCGATCGACAGGTATTCGATGTTGGCCCAGAAAAGCTTTGCCCCGAGACCCGCCGCCAGCATCTCCAGAGCGCCCGCAAAAGACCACAGACAGGCGCTCATGGTGACCACGAAGAAAGCCACTGCGCCGGGAAACGAGCGCCGGCGCCAGGCGTGCCAGCCCAGCACGGCTGCGATCACCGCGGCGGCAAAGAGAAACAAGGCATAT
>JADGPI010000105.1 GCA_017882525.1 Thermoleophilia bacterium | reverse complement strand
TGTACGAGTCGTTGTCCGACGACGAGCGCCAGGCTTTGCTCGAGAAGATCTACTCCACGTGCATCCGCTGCTTCGCCTGCATCAACGTCTGCCCGGTGTGTTACTGCTGGGACCAGTGCGTCAACCGTGCGCGGCAGCCGGAGCTGGTGACCCAGAAGGTGGGCACCAAAGAGAACCTCATGTTCCAGATGGTCCACATGTTCCACGTCGCCGGCCGCTGCCCGTCGTGTGGCGCCTGCGACCGGGCCTGTCCCGTGGAGATACCGCTGGCGATGCTCCATAGGAAGATGAACAAGGAGATCTACGAGATGTTCGCCTTCGAACCGGGCACCAAGCTCGACGAGAAGCCGGTATTCCAAGTGTTCAAGACCGAAGACCATTTCGGCGACTAGGGAGGAGGGACGATGGCGATCAAATTCTTAGAGCAAGATCAGCTGGCGGCCTTCCTCGGCTGGCTCGCCGAGAAGGCGCTGGTGGTGGCCCCGGTCAAAGAGAACGGCGTGGTCGCGTTCACGCCGTGGGTGCCGGGCACGGAAGTGGAGTTGGACGTCCTTCTGGCAAAGCAGTCGCCCAAGGAGTTCGTGTTCCGGCAGACCGAGACGTACCTGAAGTTCAACTATCACATGGCTCCGGCGGCGGAAGTCGCGGAGGGCGAAGCGGCTGCCGGCACGACGACGGGCCCCGATGCGCCGCTCGAGGCGCCGGCCGAGCCCGCGATTCCCTACGAGACCGTCGACGTGGAGTCCGTCGTGGAGTCCCCAGCCCTGACGATCTTCGGCCTGCGCCCTTGCGACGTCCGCGGCTTCGTCCAGATGGACAACGTGTTCGGCGGATATGGCGGTTTCTATTTCGATCCGCTGTACAACGCCAAGCGCGAGGTCACCACGCTGCTCGCGGTCGCCTGCCGCGACCCCCGCTCCACCTGCTTCTGCACGGCCATCGGTGGTAGCCCGGCCGGCACCGAAGGCGTGGACGCTTTGTTCACCCAAGTCGAGGCCGGATTCACGGCCGAAGCGCTGACGGCAAAAGGCGAGACTGCCCTGGAATTCTCCGGCTTCGCCGACGCCGCGGAGGCGCAGTCCGGCGCCGCCGACAAGCTCAAAGAGTCGGCGCTTGCGCGCCTTGACGCCCCGTTCACTCTTGCGGGGATCCGCGACAATCTGAAAGCCAACTTCGAGGGCCAGGGCTGGCACGAGCTGTGCATGCGCTGCATCTCTTGTGGCACTTGCACCTACGTGTGCCCTAACTGTTACTGCTTCAGCGTCAACGACGAGCTGATTGAGAGCAGCGGCGAGCGCTACCGGGTATGGGACAACTGCTTCAATCCCCTCTACACGGAGGAGACCTCGGGTCACAACCCGCGGATGGAGAAGTCCAACCGCTTCCGCAACCGCTTCAGTCACAAGTTCTGGTACTACCCCGACAAGTACGACAGCCTGCTGTGCTCCGGTTGCGGGCGTTGTGTGTCTCACTGCCCGACGCGCATCGACATCCGCGAGGTACTGCGGGTGATGGGTTCGCCGGCCGGCGCCACGGCGCCCGCGGCGGGCCCGGGTGTTTCGGCCACGACGGCGCCTGCGGCGGCCGAAGGCAAGGAGGCGTAGATGGCCGACAACGGCAAGAGACGTCTCGCTTTCGCAGATGTGGTCGCGGGCGCCAGCACGGCTCGCGCCGGCAAGCTCGGTGGCAACCCGTACCTTCCCGAAGTGGCGACTGTCGCCCAGATCATCCGGGAGACGCCGCTCATCAAGACCTTCCGCATGCGCTTCGACGATCCGCGGGTGCGGGAGAACTTCACCTTCCTCCCCGGGCAGGTCGGGCAATTGGGCGTTTTCGGTGTGGGTGAAGCCACCTTCGCCATAACCTCCCGGCCATCCGAGAAGGAGTTCGTCCAGTTCTCGGTGATGAAGGCAGGCGAGGTCACCTCCGCCATCCACAACCTTTCCGAGGGCGACAAAGTGGGCATCCGCGCCCCCATGGGCTGCGGCTTCCCGGTGGAGGCCTGGAAGGGCCAGAAGATCCTCTACGTGATGGGTGGCATCGGTTCGGCCGCGCTCAAAGCCACCATCGAGTACACGTTGGAGCACCGCGCCGACTATGCCGGCGTCTCCATCCTTTACGGGGCGACGGCGCCGGAGAACTTCACCTACCAGTACGACATCGACGATTGGCAGAAGCGCGACGACGTCGACCTCACCCTCACCATCGACCGCGAATGCGACGGCTGGCAATGCGATGTGGGCCTGGTGCCGCACGTTCTCGAGCGGATGAACCCGAACCCCGGCAACACCATCGCCATCACCTGTGGCCCGCCCATTATGATCAAGTTCGCGCTGCAGAGCTTCAAGAAGCTGGGCTTCACCGACGAGCAGATCTACACGACCCTCGAGAAACGCATGAAGTGCGGCATCGGCATCTGCGGCCGCTGCAACGTGGGCCCGAAGTACGTGTGCGTGGACGGACCAGTGTTTTCACTGGCCGAGCTCGGGGAGCTGCCGGACGAGTTGTAGGGGGAGCTGCCGATGAGTCTCGTCGCGGGAGGTGACGCCGACCGCCGGGGTTCTGGGCAAGATCTTGTGCTGTTTCTTTTGGGGGCGCCGAAAGGCGCCCCTTCTTACTTACCTCATTCTGCCCCGGCACGGAATCCTATGCTACATTCCAGGCATGATAATCATTGAAAGCCCCGTCCCGTTGCAGGACCTCGCACTAATGGCTCAAACAGGTTTTGGAAACTTGATCAAAGCTGTGGTGGACGTGCAGCGGCAGATCATGGCGGTCGACGGCGAGCTTCATGCCGACGAGGAAGCGCTCCTCCTCGAACAGGGTTCCCGACAAGCCGACCTCTGGGGGATCAACATCTACCCCGACCTCCCCGAGGGCGATCGCATCGAATTCGACTCCATGATCAATATCCGGCCATCGCACGGTAACCGCTCTCGCGGCGTCGACGATCCCACCGTCCGCGACACGATTGTTCGCATCGTCGACTCCCTGGTCGTCGCATGAACCCGCAGCACCCGGAGTTGGCTGCCGGCCGATGGCAGTCGTTCACTTTGGTCGAGCAATTAGCGAATGTCGGAAGCGAGGTCGCGCGGGCACTCGGCTGGGCCTCCAAAGGCAACGCGCAGTACAGCCGCATGGCTGTCGAACGGGGCCTGGAGCTCCTGGACCTGACCATCGCGGACCCCAGGCATCGCCGGCGGCTGAAGGAACTGACCCGCGTGCGCGAGGTTCTCGGGGACTACTTTTTTGGGGAGAACCAATTCGGGTCGACAGAGAGCAACTGGCGCAGCTACTTCGGCGCCTACGGTATGGCTGCGGCTCTCAAGAAAGAGCCGGTGGGCTTCCGGTCGCCAGCACTATTGCCCTCGCCGCCGACTCACGTCTCATAATCGAGTTCGCAAGCAGCCTCGCTGCTGAGGAGCTTGCGTGCCGGGGGCGCTCGGGAAATCAGATGCGATAACATACCGGCTTGGATCGGCTTTGCGGGGGATAATCGTTCCCTCGTACCCTTGCGTGGAGCGCAATCTCAGGGAGAACGAAACATGGGTTCTGTCTTGATCGACACGGAGAGCTGCAAGGGGTGCGGCCTCTGTGTGTCCTTCTGCCCGAAGCAAGTCGTCAGGCTGGGCGGCGGATTGAATCAACTGGGCTATCACACCGCCGAGGTGGTTCTGGGCGATGCCGCCAAAGGCTGCAACGCGTGCGCTCGCTGCGCTTTGATGTGCCCCGATGCCGCCATCACGGTCTACCGCTGATCGGAGCTCCGTAACAGGATCCCTTGCCGCTGGGCCACAAAGTCTTCCTGCACAGCCACCCGGGCTTCAACTCCGCGCGAAAGGCCGGCCCAGTCTCTACAAGAGAAACGGCAATTACTGTAATCTATACATTCCAAGAAGCGTCAGCCGTGAACGCTCCACAGTGACGGTGTTGTTGACTCAGGTTTCTGGTTAGTTTACGCTAACCATTAATCGCACAAAGGGGGAACTAAGGTGCCCAGCGTCAAGGAACAAGTCAGTTCGACCATGTACGCGGCGATCTCGGCCGCGATGAACAAGCCCGCGGAGGAGCTGAGCGACGACACGCAGCTCATCGCCGACCTCGGTGCCAAGTCGGTGAACTTCGTGAGGATCATCGGCGCTCTTGAGGACGAGTTCGACCTCGAGATCCCGTTCATGGAGTTCCGCCGGAAGAAGACTATCGGCGAAGCGATCGATTACATCGTCCAACTTTGCGAATGCTAGTTGTAACCAACGGAATGTGACAGTAGGAGACAGCTCATGGCCGACGATGGACGGATCAGGATCCTAGAGAAGTTCGGAGACGAGGAGATCGAGGTCATCTACCGGCCTTCGCCCCCGCCGGTGGACCCGATGCAGCAGAACCTGGACGGGCTGGGTTTCCACCCGGCGCTCAACCAGCGCACGTACGTGGAGGACGGTATCCGGGTGGACCAGGACGTACCCGTCAAGCTGCGCGACGGGGTGACCATCTATCTCGACATCTACCGGCCGGACGGTCCTGAGGGAGTAGCGAACCTGCCGGTCATCCTCGGCTGGTGCTTCTTCGGCAAGCGCCCGGGCGACAGCCCTAAGACCTGGCAGGTCTTCGGTGTGCCGCCGGACACGGTCTCCCGGATGGCCCGGTTCGAGGGGCCGGACCCAGCATACTGGTGCAAGCTGGGGTACGCAGTAGTCAACGTGGACTCTCGGGGCGCGGGGCATTCTGAAGGGAACCTCGTCGTTTGGGGCGAGCAAGACGGTCGAGACGGCGCCGACGTCGTTGAATGGCTGGCCGAGCAGGTGTGGTCGAACGGCAAAGTCGGTATGTTCGGCAACTCGGGACTCGCCATGTGCCAGTGGTGGATCGCCGCCGAGCAGCCTCCGCATCTCGCCTGCATCGCTCCCTGGGAAGGCACGTCGGATCTCTACCGCGAGTTCGTCACCGAGAACGCCATCCCGTGTCCCGGCTTTGTCAACTTCGTGATGGGCAACCAGGGCGGGCCCGCCTACATCGAAGATTTCGTGGAGATGCTCAAGGAATACCCGCTCATGAACGGTTATTGGGAGTCCAAGATCCCTCATTTCGAGAAGATCAGGATCCCGGCCTATGTCACAGGCGGCTGGAGTCATTTGCACCTCCGCGGCGCCATCAACGGATTCCGCAAGATCCGTTCGCCCAAGAAGTGGCTACGCGTGCACCGCGACTTCGAGTGGCCGGACAGCTACGCATGGTGGAACCAGGAAGATCTCAAGCGTTTCTACGACCGGTATCTGAAAGGCATCCGTAACGGCTGGGAGATGACGCCTCGAGTGCGTCTCGAGATCATGGACGCCTACGACTACGACCTCCAGGTGAACCGTCCGGAAAAAGAGTTCCCGCTCGCCCGCACTGAATACAAGAAGCTCTACTTGGACGCGGCGAAGAGCGCCCTGTCCTTCGACTCGGTGGCGACGGAGTCCAAAGCCACCTACGACGCCGCCGAAGGGCTCGCGACGTTCGATATCACCTTCAGCGAGGACACGGAGCTCACCGGCTTCATGAAGGCTCGCCTGTGGGTGGAGGCCGACGGCAACGACGAGATGGACCTCTTCCTCACCGTGCAGAAGCTAGACGAGAAGGGGGAATGGATCCCCACGACGGTTCTCGGCGAGCCGCACCCCGGCGCCTGGGGCAGGCTGAGAGTCTCCCACCGCGCTCTCGATCCGGATCTTTCCACGGATTACCAGCCGGTGCAGTCGCATCGCGTGGAGGAGAAGCTGAAACCGGGCGAGATCGTCCCGGTGGACATCGCTTTCTACCCGCACTGCCGTATCTGGCACAAGGGCCAGCAGCTTCGCCTGCAGATCGCCGGGCACTACATCCGCGAGGGTTGGTTCGAACCATTCTCCTGGGACACTGACAACAAGGGGAACCACGTGGTCCACACAGGTGGGAAACACGACTCGTTTCTCCAGGTGCCCACCGTCCCGCCGAAGTACCGGGCCGGGGACTACGTCTACCGGTAACCGCTTGAGAGTTTGAACCACCGCCCGCGCCGGGCCGTCTTGGGGACGGCCCGGCCGGCAGGTGGGTGATGCCAGCCATTTTTCGCTTCGACGCCGACCGCTCTCGGCGTTGCGGGGGGAGGAGTCCCAGATGGCCGCACTCCTGGGAGTCGGGGCCGACATATTGCTGATCGAGCGTATCCGTCATTGTCTCGACTCGCCTTCGTTCATGCGTAGGACCTTCACTGAAGCCGAGACGCAGACGGGCGAATCTCGGCCGGACCCGGCCAGCTATTACGCCAAAGTGTTCGCGGGCAAAGAGGCGGTCTTCAAGTGCTTCGGGATCATGGCGGACTCCCTCGGGTCGTGGCGAGACATCGAGATCATCGACAGTGATGACAGGCAACCCGTCGTCAACCTTAGCGGCTCGCTCGCGATCATGGCGAATTCCCGTGGGATCAAACAGGTCTTGCTTTCTCTTTCCTACGATACTGACTATGCAATGGCGGTCGCCGCTTTGAACGGAGGGGTCAGCAATGACGGTTGATTTCATGGCCACACTGAAGGAAAGAGCCCGGGTCTCGCCCCAGAGGATCGTCTTTCCCGAGTCCGGTGAGGAGAACATCCTTCGTGCCGCCCGGTTGGCCTTGGATGAAGGGCTGGCGCTCCCCATTCTATTGGGCAACCCCGAAGAACTCGCCGCCCGGGCCGCGGAGTACGGTCTCACTCTGGATGGCATCGACATCCTCGACGTGAGCGACCCGGCGGTGGTCACGGAGCTGGCCGAGCAGTGCGTTGCCCTTTGCCCCGACATCTCCCCCAAGGGGGCGGAGCGCAAGCTCCGCTCGGCTCTCAACGCGGGCGCCCTCCTAGTGGCCGCCGGCCGCGCCGACGCCCTGGTCGCCGGGCTCCAGCACGCCACTCAAGACGTGATCCTTGCGAGCATGATGTTCATCGGGATGGAGGCCGGCATATCGGTGCCCTCCAGTCTCTTCTTGATGCGGGTCCCCGGTTACGAGGGAGCGGAGGGCGAACTCATCGTCTTTGCCGACTGCGGGGTGGCGGTGGCCCCCGACGCGGGGGAACTCGCCGACATCGCGATAGCTACCGCTCACACCGTCCGCGCGCTCCTCGGCTGGGAACCGCGGGTAGCCATGCTTTCCTTCTCCACCAAAGGCAGCGGAGACCACGAGTCAGTCGATCGGGTACGGGAAGCCTTGGCGATGGTGCGTGACCGGGAGCCCGACCTCGCCATCGATGGCGAGCTACAGGTGGACGCGGCCATCGTGCCGTCGGTCGCCGCGCGGAAGGTCCCGGAGGGGAGTCCAGTGGCCGGGCGGGCGAACATCCTCATCTTCCCGGACTTGAACGCCGGCAACATCGCATACAAATGCGTGCAACGGTTTGCCAAAGCCGATGCCTTCGGGCCCTTCCTGCAAGGTTTCGCAAAGACGGTGAGCGACCTCTCCCGGGGCTCCTCGGTCGCCGACGTGCTCGGCGTGGTCACCATGGCGAGCGCTCATGCTCAGGGTCTCAAACGACTTTCCAGCGGGAGAGAGTGAAGGAACGTGAAAGTCCTTGTCCTGAACTGCGGCAGCTCCTCGATCAAGTACCAGCTCAATGACGCTGCCGCGCATCAGGTCCTGGCCCGGGGCATCATCAGCCGCATCGGAGAGAAGACGGGGAAGGTGGACTTCGAAGCCGGGGAGACTCGCTCGAGCCGGGAGGTGAGCGTCCCCGACCACGGGCGCGGGGTGGAGCTCATCCTGGAATCGCTCCTCGACCCGCAGACCGGAGTGCTCACGCGTGCGTCGGAGGTCTCGGCGGTTGGCCACCGGGTCGTCCACGGCGGCAGCTTCTTCAGCGCCCCGGCTCGGCTGACCCCGGACGCCATCGCCAAGATCGAGGCCTGCGTGCCCCTGGCGCCCTTGCACAACCCGGTGGCGCTCGTCGGCATACGGGAGTCGCTACGCATCCTGCCCGATACTCCGCAGGTGGCCGTATTCGACACCGCGTTCCACGCGACCATCCCCCCTCAAGCCCATACGTACGCTCTGCCCGAAGCCTACTCTCGCGATCATGGGGTGCGGCGCTATGGCTTCCACGGCATCTCGTTTCGCTACGTGACGGGGCGGGCGCAAGCGCTGCTCGGCGGGACGCTCGCGAACACCCACATGGTGGTCGCTCATCTCGGGAACGGGGCTAGCGTCACAGCCGTGGACCACGGCCGTTCTGTGGACACCAGCATGGGCATGACGCCACTCGAGGGACTGGTGATGGGCACCCGCTCCGGAGACCTCGATCCTGGGATCGTCATCTTCATGATGCAGCAACTGGGACTCTCGGTCGCCGACGTGGACCGGGTGCTCAACCGCGAGAGCGGCGTCTTGGGCGTCTCGGGCCTGAGCAACGACCTGCGCGACGTACTGAAAAGCGCCCAGGCCGGCGATGAGCGGTGCCGCCTGGCTCTCGACGTCTATTGCTACCGGCTCAAGAAGTACATCGGCGCCTACGCCGCCGCCATGGGTGGTCTGGACGCCCTGGTGTTCACCGGAGGAGTGGGCGAGAATGGCGCGAGTATCCGCGCCCAGGTTTGTGAAGGTCTCACGTTCCTCGGCATCGAGGTGGACGGCGAGTCCAACTCCCGGGTGATCGGGGTGGAGGGCGACATCAGCCGAGCCGGGACGAGGGTGCGTGTTCTCGTGGTGCCCACCGATGAGGAGCAGCTCATCGCGGAAGAGACAATGGCCGTGGTCATGCCCACGGTCGCGGGGATAGAGGACGCACAGTGAATAGGAAAGTGGTCGGGGCCCAGAACGTGAGTCGGATGTGCGTGGTCTGCGGCACCGAGAACTCGGCAAGTCTGAGAGGACGCTTCTACGAACTCGAGGACGAGGAACTTCTGGGCATCTTCAGCCCGCGGCCGGAGCACCAGGGTTACCCCGGCCGGTTGCACGGCGGCATTGCCTCGATGGTCCTGGATGAGACTATCGGGAGGGCCGTCAACATCAGGACTCGAGATGTCTGGGGAGTCACTCTGCAGCTCTCGGTGAAATACCGCAAACCGGTGCCGCTGGACCAGGAGGTGCGGGTCATCGCCCGGATCACCAAGGATTCGGACCGGATGTTCGAGGGGACCGGGGAGATCATCCTGGCCGACGGGACGGTCGCCGTGGAGGCGCGCGGGAAGTATCTGAGACTGCCTATCGACCGCATCGTCGACGGCGACTTCACCGCGGACTGGCACGCCGACGAGCGAGAGACGCCCGAGGAGGTGGAGCTATGGTGACGCGCTGCGCGTGGGTCGGGGAAGACCCTCTTCATGTCTCGTACCACGACCAGGAATGGGGCGTTCCCGTCCACGACGATCGTCTGCTCTTCGAGTTCCTCGTGTTGGAGGGCGCCCAGGCGGGGTTGAGTTGGCTCACCATATTGCGCAAGCGCGAGGGTTATCGCAAGGCCTTTGCCGGGTTCGACCCTGTGCGGGTGGCCGCCTTCGGTCCCGAGGACGTCGAGCGCCTGCTCGCCGACCCGGGGATCGTCCGGAACCGCCTGAAGGTGCAGTCGGCGGTGGCAAACGCGCGGGCCCTCCTCCACGTGCAGGAAGAGTTTGGGGGTTTCGACGCGTACAGCTGGGATTTCGTCGGCGGCCGGACCCTCCACAACGAGTGGCGGACCATGGATCAGATCCCTGCCGAGACTCCCGAGTCCAAGCGCCTGAGCGCCGATCTCAAGAGGCGTGGGTTCCGCTTTGTCGGGCCCACCATCTGCTACGCGCACATGCAGGCCACCGGCATGGTGAACGACCACACGGTGGATTGCTTCCGGTGGTCCGAGCTCAAAGGCCACAGCGCCGCCCAGTGGGGGCTTCATGCGGACCAGAGGGAAGACCGATGACCACGAAATCTGTCACGAGTCCCGTCCGGGCGATTGTCGACTCGGTGAAGTAGCTCAAATCCCCCCGGACACTGGAGCCCGCCAATGAGATACACAAGGATATACGCCGACGACACGGGCGAGACTCATCTCGAGGAAGTCGATATCGAGCTGGAGCTGACCGAGCTGGCTCCGCCCGCGCCGCCCTTCGACCTCTCGGCCGCGCGTCCGGCGACGCGGATGCTGTTCGCCACTCTGCCGGTAGGGTGGTTCGGCGACTGGCATCCCGCTCCCCGCCGTCAGTTCTTCCTGCAACTCACCGGTGAGGTGGAAGTGGTGGTCAGCGACGGGGGAAGGGTGCAGACCGGCGCCGGCAGCGTTACACTGCTCGAAGACGTCAACAGCAAGGGCCACGTCACCCGAGTGGTCGGCGACTCACCGGTCACCGGCGCGTTCGTACAACTCGCCGGCTGAGCGGCTCCCGGCGTGCCGGGAGCCGCCCGGGACCCGCTCGCTCCCAGGTTCCTTTATGCGTCGGCTCCCGATCTCGTTAGCACAGCCTTGCCGCGGACCCGGCGTTCGCGCAACGCGTCGAGGACCTCGAGAGTGTCCTTCCAGTCTCGGACCAGACCGAGGAGCGGTTTCACCTGTCCGCCTGCGACCAGACCCACAAGCACGGCGAGGTCTTCTCCCCGCGTCTCCTCGGGATAGCCGTGGAACAAGGGGACCAGCTTACACGAGGGCCCACGAGGAAAGTCGAGGAGCCCGAGTGGCGCCGGCCCGCCCAGGGTGCCATATGTGACAGCGGTGCCCCCGGGATTTAGGCGATGCACGGCGTCGGTCAGTACCTGGCCGCCGATCCCATCGAGGATCAGATCGAACGTGCCGAGGGAATCGTCATCCAGCGAGGTGACGACATGGTGCGCTCCGTAGGCTCGGGCCTCCGCCTCTCTTTCCGGTCCCACCACCAGGCCGGTCACGTTCGCGCCGCCGGCCGCCGCGAGTTGCATGGCGAATTGGCCTACCCCGCCGGTGGCGCCGGTGACCAGTATGCGGCGACCCAGCAACGACTCGCCTATGCGCACGGCACGTACGGCGGTGATGCCGGCCACCGGCAGGGAGGCGGCCTCCTCGAACGAGACGTGGTCGGCCAACGGTACAGCGAGGTGCGAGGGCACGGCCACGCGTTCGGCCCAGCACTCCCAGTCCACCACGCCCACCACCCGGATTCCAGCGGCCGGACCCGAGCCGTCCGCGGCACCGCGCACAACAACGCCCGCCAGGTCTTGACCCGGCCTCCAACCGTCCGGCCGCATCTTCAGGAGAAACAACTCTCCGCGGTTGATCGAGTAGGCTCGCACCTCAACCAGGAGCTCGTTCGCCGCCGGTTTGGGTTCCGGCAGGTCGTCGGCCAGACGCAGGCCTCCCGGGGCGGCGGGGTCGGTGATGTATCCCTTCATGAGTCTTCCTTCCTTTCGTTTGAAACTAGTCCTCACCGCCCGGCCGGGTGGCCGCGAGCGGCGCTCGTGCCGTCTAGTTGCCCGCTTCCGGTGGGGGCGCGGCGATCTCGCCTAGTACCCAGTCGAGCATCCGGGCGGAGGTGCCCTCAGTGATGAACTCGTCCAGGCCCTCGAGGATAGCGAAGTTCTCTATCCAACTGAGTCCCATCAGGCTCCATGCCACGACTTTGCTATCGACCTCCTCGCGGATGGTTCCCTGCATCTTCCCCTGGTCGACGATGTCGATGAACCGCTGCAAAGCGGCCCGTTGGCGTTTTCCCATCTGCTCGCTCAGGTGAGACCTTGGAGTCGCCGCGACGAACTCGAACAGCGGCGCGATGACCCCTTCGTGGTCGGCGGCAATGGTGGACACGTGCCCCGTCCCCAGCTCGCGCAGCCGCTCGATCGCGTCAGGATTCGTCGAGGAGTCGAGCCAAGAAAAGACCCGCTGTTGCAGAAGGTCCATGGCCGCCTCGAGGATCTCCGACCGGTTCGAGAAGTGTTTGTATAGCGCGGGACCGGAAATGCCTACCGCCTCCGCGATGCGCGCCGTGGTCGTCCCTGGCACCCCGAACTCGCCCACCAACTGCAACGTCGCCTCGGCTATCTGCACGCGCCTTTCCGCCCGCGTCCGTCGGACGCGCGGATCGGGTGTGCTCTTCACGGTCGGTGCTGCCATGAGGTAGTAGGCTCCTCGCTCGAAGACGGAGTCCATCATACAACCGCCGGCCCCGGTCGATCTCTGGCCCGCATAGCCGACGAGTGGCCCGCGACCCTTGACTCCGCCCTCCTCCCGTTGTAAGTTAAAACATATTAACCAATCCTGCTGTCGCTGTCGGTGTCCTTTCGGGACTCTCAGAACAAACGCGGAGGTTCATGGTGACGAGCAAGACCCCTATCGATCTACCGCAGCCTGTGACCACCGGCGGGCTCCCCCTCATGGACGCTCTGCGCGCGCGTACCTCCACAAGAGGTTTCAACACCAGAGAGGTTCCGGCGCAGGAGCTCTCGAACCTGCTGTGGGCGGCCTTCGGTCTGAGCCGTCCACACCGGGGCACCGGCATCGACGCGCCGGGGTGCCACACGGCGCCGGCGGCGCACAACTGGCAGGAGATGGACCTCTACGTGGCGACCCCGGCTGCTCTCTATCTTTTCGAGCCGGAGTCACATCGGCTGGACCCGGTTCTCGCATCCGACATCCGGGCATACACCGCCCACGCGGTCCAGCCGTTCGTGCTGGACGCTCCCCTGATCCTCATCTATGTGGCCGATCTCGCAAGGATGGACGATGCATCCGAGTGGGACAAGGAAGTCTTCCCATGGGCCGACACCTCGTTCATGTCCGAGAACGTCTATCTGTACTGCGCATCCGCGGGCTTGGCGACCGTGGTGCGCGCTCTCTTCGATCGTGCTGCGCTCTCCGAAGCGATGCAGTTGAGGCCGAGTCAGTTGGTCACCTTCTCGCAACCGGTGGGATACCCTCGTTGACCGTGGCGCCCGGTAGCTGTTGACATCTTCGGAGACAATGGCGGTTTGATCATCGACGGTACCGCAGGCATCCTCGACGAAGCTCGACCGGAGAACGTCTATGCCATGGCGGAAGCGGCCCGCGAGTTCGGCGTCTGATCGTGCTGGGTCTACGTCCCTGATGATCCCGAGACCAACGCCGGCCTTGCCGTGGACGAGAGTCTTGCCCAGGTGTAACATCACGATCGGAGCAGCGCCTTCGGGATTCCGATGGGAGCAAGTCCACCCGATGCGAAGAGAGGTTTGAAGACATGGCCAGGATCGACTTCGAGAACCATTTCGCCGCGACCGAGTGGTTAGCTGCTCTGCGCAGGGATGCCACACAAGCGCCGGCAGGGGCACTCTCCCTATTCGGTCCCGGTTCCCCAATGGCGGCCAGGCTCACCGATCTAGGTGAAGGCCGGCTCGCGGCCATGGACGAGGCCGGCATAGATGTGGCGGTTCTCTCGCTCAGCGCTCCCGGCATCGAGCGGTTCGAGCCGCTCGCCGCGACTAAGATCGCCAAAGCAGCCAACGACGAACTTGCCGGGGCCATCAGCAAATATCCGTCTCGGTTCCGCGGATTCGCCGCACTTTCTGCACGAGATACGGACGCCGCTGTGGTGGAGTTCGAGCGGTGTGTGAAGGAGCTTGGTTTCGTGGGCTGGAACACGCACTCTAACTTCGGCGACTCCTACCTGGACGAGAAGCGCTACTGGCCGCTTCTCGCCAAGGCCGAAGAACTCGCCGCGCCTATCTACATCCACCCTGATCTCCCTATCATCCCTCAGTTTTGCACCTACGGTTTCGGTCTGGCCGGTCCGTCGTACGGATATGGGGCCGAGACGGCGCTGGCCATGATGCGGCTGGTGATCGGTGGCGTGTTCGATGTGTTCCCGAAGCTCAAGATCATCCTCGGCCACCTCGGCGAAGGCCTGCCGTTCATGATGGACCGCGTGAACCGTCCATATGTTCAAGGACTGGTGCGGACCGACCCCGCTATCGCGCCGACGCTCAAGAAGACTCCCGCCGAATACCTCTTGGATAACATGGTCGTGACTACCAGTGGCAACTACTCCACTTCGGCGTTCGTGTGCACAAAGAGTGAGCTCGGCATGGAGCGCATCGTGCTGGGCAGCGACTACCCTTACGAGAGCATGAAGACCTGTGTCGATTTTCTCGAAGCACAGGCGATGTCTCCCTCGGAAGCGCAGCAGCTCTACGAGACGAACGCGGGTTCCCTGGGGGTTAGCGCCTAAGAGATAGTGCCAGGGAGGCCACGGCGGCGGAGGGCCGGTCTGGTTCTTTTTCGAGACAATCGCTTGTGATCCCCGCGCGGAAGGTCTTTCCTGCGAGAGCTACCTCGCCGACCTCACCGAACCGGCTGCCCACGACCATCTCATGGCCTACGCGGTGGAGCGCTTCGGCGGTCTGGACATCCTCGTGACCGCGGCGGCGTTCGTGGAGTTCGCCCCCATCGAGGACATGGACTACGAGAGGCAGTGGCGGCGGGACTCTCCAGGGCGAGCTAGATCTGGCAATGGGGGTCACTTACGACGTCTACCAGATTCTTTGATCAACGTCTAAACAGGGAGATGCCATGCTCAAGTTCATGCTGGCCGCCAGGCGCAGGCCCGAGACTCCGCAGCAGCGATACTTTTACGAATGGGGCATCATCCATGTTTCCCTGATGCTTCTCACCCCTTCGGTGATGGACAGCTTCCGCCGCTACGTGCAGCATTACTCCATCAGCGGGGTCGACAACGACATGCTCATCTACCCGCTGTCTGAGATGGCCTGGGACAACATGGCCGACCACCTGGTGGATAACTACGAGGCTATCGGCCTCCCCTTCATGGATCAGGACTACCCGAATCGCATGCAACCGCACAAGTTCGGCGACGACGCCTTCGCCGTCGAGCTCTTGAACTGGGAGACCCTCTACGAGGAGGAGGGCTTCTACGGCGGCGGGGTCAAGCTTATTCACTGGCTCCGCAAGCGGCCGGAGCTGTCGCACGAAGAGTTCAACGCCAAGTGGCGCGAGCATGGCAAGAAGATGTTGGAGACGGTCCCGAAGGGGCTGATCCGCAAGCTGGTCATCGATACCCACGTGCCGATGGATCCCGCCGTCTTCAAGGGCACTCTGTTCGAGTTCGGTAACGTGGGGCACTATGCGGGGGTGGAGGAAATCTGGTTCCGCAGTGTGGATGATGTGGCCAGGCTGCGCCGTGACCCCGCGATCTACGATGCACTCCGCGCCAGCTACGCGACCTTCGTGGACGACGACGACACCTTCTCCATGGTCACCACGGAGCGGATCGTCTACGACTACGTCACTCCAGGGCACATCAGCCCCAGGGCCGCCGTCCTCGATCCCAACAGCCTGGAAGCGGCGGTCGATCGTCAAGGATACAGCGGATGGAATATCCCGGGATGGGACGAGCGCTAGGTAAGCGCGAGCGCGCGACTCGGGAGGGTGTCTGGCCCAGGCCGGGCTAGCGCGGCGCGGACGGCATGATGGCCGAACTCTCGAGAGCTCGCTGCACCATTATGCGCACATATTTGATGTGCTCGCTCATGCACTCGGCCGCACGGGCTGCATCCTTGTCGCGGATAGCTTCGAGGATCGCGCCGTGCGACTCGTGGGCCTCGTGCTCCCGGTGCTCGGTGATCGCCTGGTCTACCGGGACGAAAAGCTCGCCGCGGGCAGCGATCATCGCCCGCTCGAGTCGTGGGCTGTGGGCCGCCCGGGCAATGGTCTTGTGAATATCCACGTCGCCTCGGAAGAGTTTGGTGCGGTTCGGGTTGTCCCATTCGTTCGCATACGCTGTCTCGATGGCTCGCAGCTCTTCCTCGGTCCTCCGCTCGGCGGCAAGGGCAGCGAGGCGCATCTCGATGGTAAGCCGGAGCTCAAAGATGTCCTCCAACTCATCGGAGTGCAGAGACATCCACTGGTTCCAGCAGCGGAGCAGGAAAGGCGGGTCGTTCACCCGGGAACCGCCTCTGGCGCCGCGCGTGGTCACAATGTACCCGGTGCTTTCGAGCGATTTGAGGGCAAGCCGGAGGGTTATGCGCGAGATGCCGAGTCTTTCTGCCAGCTCTCGCTCTGGTGGGAGTCTGTCCCCCGCCCCAAGCTCGCCCATGAATATGAGTGATCGGAGGTAATGGACCGCGTTGTCGCTTGCGGTCTCCGACACCAGCGTGATGTCGCGATCGATGTCTGGGTTGATGGAGTCTGCGTGCATCCTCGCTCCGAATCGCCACGATGTGTATGGCCACTATAGCAAGGCGTCAGTGTTCACTGTCCAAAGATTCTGGTATTAATAATTAGCATATATACCAAGAGATTGATTGTACTGGTCAAATCGTCACAGAAAGCAAGGCACGACATGGCTGGCAAAGAGACGTTCGCCAAGAATGTGGAACTCGTCGCCTATCACGATCTAGAGGGGAAGCCCGGCTTCCAGATGGCCATGCAGGAGGTTGGCGGGAGGTACTACCTCTACCTTTGCCACTTCAAGGCCTCCGGCTGGGCCATCATAGACGTCACGGATCCTGCCAAACCCGAGTACCTGAAATTCGTCCCGGGCCCGGACCTCAAAGGCCAGACGACTCCCAAGCTACAGGTTGCCGACGGGATCATGATCACGGCCCTGGGTGGATCGTTGCCGATGCTTCACGGCGCCGGATTCGACGACCCGTACGAGGAGGGGATCTACATTTGGGACGTGAAGGACCCGGCGAACCCCCGTTGGCTGTCGCACTGGCCGACGGGAGGACCGCTCGGCGTGCACCGCTTCTTCTACAACGGAGGGCGCTACGTCCACCTGTCCGCCTCCTGCAAGGGATTCTCGGGATTCATCTATCGGATCGTCGACATCGCCGACCCGACTAAGCCGGTGGAAGCCGGCAGATGGTGGGTGCCCGAGCAATGGGCTGCGGGCTACCCGGAGACGAGGGCCGTCAATATCGAAGCATTGCTGGACGGTCCCATGATGCACGGCCCCGCGTACCCGAAGGGAGACCTCGCGTACGTGAGTTACGGCGGCTCGGGCATGATCATCCTCGATATCTCGGACATCTCTCTGCCCAGGCTCGTCGGCCAACTGCGGCATCACCCACCGTTCGCCGGGGGGATGTCTGGAGCGCGGTGCCATACGGTGATACCTCTTTCCCAGCGACCATACGCTGTGATGACCAGCGAGGGAGAGAGGTTCCAGGTCTTCAGCAAGGAGAAACT
Source organism: Thermoleophilia bacterium (assembly GCA_017882525.1). Classification (GTDB taxonomy): domain Bacteria; phylum Actinomycetota; class Thermoleophilia; order RBG-16-64-13; family RBG-16-64-13; genus Chersky-299. The sequence goes on along the minus strand of JADGPI010000105.1, from coordinate 9,837 downwards.
GCAGGGAAAAGCCCAGCCGCTCAACTTCATCGGGATGGTCGACATCTCCGATCCGGCCGATCCGACCCTTGTCTCCACGTTCCCCTACCCTGAGATCCCTGCCGGCTATCCGTACAAGAACTTCAACGAGATCCCGGGTTTGGGCGCTCCGCCGTTCGGGCCGCACAACCTGCACGAGCCTCACTATCACCCGGCCCTGGAGGATAGGAACGATCGCATCTACTGCGCCTATTTCCACGCCGGACTCCGGGTCTACGACATCAGCGATCCTTTTGTGCCGAGAGAGATCGCCTACTTCATACCTCCCGATCCGGACAAATGGGCTTTCAACAACGCAGCTGGGGACCTTTTCCCGGGCCCGAACATCGCCACCACCGAAGATGTGATTGTGGACAATCGCGGTTACATCTACGTGGACACCATGCAACAGGGGCTCTACATCCTGCGCTGCACGGTGTAGGGCGGGGCTTCGTGTTGAGGGTGAGGGGGACCGCCCGGGGCAGCCGGGCTTGACTTCATGGTATAAATAGCTATGCTATATACCAATACGCTTTCACATGCGACCGTCAAGGAAGAGCCAGTGTCTACTCAAGCGCGGAATAGCATCGAGGCGGCTGCCAGCGCGTTGGTAAGCGCGGCTCTCGCCGCCGGCCGTGGCGCACTCGATGAATGGGAGTCCAAGGCCTTGTTCGCGGCATATGGGATCCCGGTTCCGGCCGGGGCTCTTGTGAGAAGCGAGGCCGAGGCGGTCGAGGCCGCCGAGCGGCTGGGCGGCAAGCTCGCCATGAAGGCGGTGGGCTCCGATATCCACCACAAGACTGAAGCGGGCTTGGTGGTCCTGGGGGTGACCGGCGCGGACGCGGTCGCCGAGACCTTCCGGTTGCTCCAGCAGCGTTCCGGGACAGCGCTCGAGGGAGTGCTCGTCGAGCAGCTGATCGCGGGCAACCGGGAATTCATGGTCGGCATGAAGCGCGATCCCCTCTTCGGACCGGCGGTCGCTTTCGGGCTGGGCGGAGTGCTGACCGAGGCGCTGGGAGATGTGGCACTGGCCCTCGCCCCCATGAGCGAGGGAGACGCGGAGGAACTCCCCGAGCTCATCAGGGCGAAGCGGCTTCTGGGGCCGTTCCGGGGGTATCCACCCGTGGACAGGGTCGCATTGGCTGAGATCTTCCAGGCGATCGGCCGGATAGCAGTCGACTTCCCTGAGATCGCCGAGATCGACGTCAACCCCTTGCTGGTCGAGGGTGGCCGGCCGGTGGCGGCAGACGCCCTGGTCATCTTTTCCGCGGAGTCGGCGAACAAGCCGGTGGCGCGAAATTTCCAGCCGGACCTGCGGGCGGTCCTCTCGCCGGCGTCGGTGGCCATCGTGGGGGCGTCGGGGGACGTCGCGAAGTGGGGCGGCTCTGTCCTTCGCAATATTCTCGATGGCGGCTATACCGGCACCATCTATCCGGTGAACCCCAAGGGCGGAGTCTTCTTCGGCGTGCAGGCCTATGCGAGTCTCGAGGAACTCCCGGAGGCGCCCGACCTCGCCCTCTTGGCCGTGGGCGCACATCAGATCGCCGGCGTGCTGGAGCAGTGCGGCCGTCGCGGCATCCGGGCCGCCGTTGCGATCGCGGCCGGTTTCTCCGAGACGGGGGAGAGCGGCGCGGAGCGCGAGCGCGAGATCGCGCGGGTCGCGACGGATTCGCGGGTCACGTTGATCGGGCCGAACTGCATGGGGCTCATCTCGAACGAACGGCAGCTCCACGCGACGGGGTTCATCGTGCTGCATCCTCCCAAAGGCAAGCTCAGTTTCGCTTCTCAGTCGGGCAACATCGGCACCCAGATAGTCAACGCATGCGAACGCCGGGGCATAGGCATCGACAAATTCATCAGCGTCGGTAACGAAGCCCAGGTGAGCGCGATCGACGTGCTGGACTATCTCCGCGACGATCCCAACACGGATAGCATCATGCTCTATCTCGAGGGCGTCGATGACGGGCAGCATTTCCTTGAAGCGACACGGCGGACGACGCTTCGCAAGCCGGTGACCGTGCTCCGCGGAGGCCTCACCGAGCTCGGGAGCAAGGCCGCTGCCTCTCACACCGGTGCCATGGCGGGCTCGGCCGCGGTTTTCCAAGCTGCTGCTCGTCAATCGGGCGTTATCACCTGCACGACTACCCAAGAGCTGGTGGATCTGGGAGCGTGTCTCGCCTATCTGCCGCTGCCCAAAGGGCGGAGGGTAGCGATCGTCACCAATGGGGGCGGCGCCGGCGTTTTGGCGGCGGACGAGGTGGCGCGGAACGGACTGGTGCCCGCCGAGTTCCCACCGGAGTTGCTCGAAGCGCTCGACGGGATCCTGCCGCCATTTTGGAGTCGGCGTAATCCCTTGGACATGGTCGCCACCGCAGGCGGAGATGTTGGCCCGCGTGTGCTCAAACTTGTCGCCGAATGTGACGCGGTTGACGCCATCATCATGCTCTCGGTCCTCGGGGTGCCCAACACCGGGGACGACGTGCGGCCCGCCTGTGACGATGGCGAATACGCCGGTTTCAGCCCGTGGGAGACAGCGTTCGTGCGGATGGTCTCGGAGCTCATGGAATCAACGGGCAAGCCCATAATCAACGTTCCCGACACGCCCATCCGGGGTTCGTTGTTCAACTTCGGTGGGCTTTATTGGCCGATCGTCCTCGCGTCACCGCAGGCTGCGGCCTCAGCGCTGGACAGAATGGCTTGGTACGCCGCTTATAGGCGAGAGCACGAGTGAGGATGGAAAGATGACTTCTCAGAAACTTGCGGAAAAGGCCGGTACCTCCTCCGTGGAGAGCAGCCGACGGGTCGAGATCCTATCCGCCAACGAGGCTATCGCGCGAGGCGCGTGGGAAGCCGGCGTGAGGGTGGCATCGGCGTATCCGGGCACTCCCAGCACTGAGATCCTGGAGGCAGTCGCCCAGTACCCCGAGATCTACTCAGAATGGTCGCCTAACGAGAAGGTGGCCATGGAAGTGGCGATCGGGGCTTCGATGGCAGGTGCCCGCGCGCTCGTGTGCATGAAGCACGTAGGTCTGAATGTAGCCGCCGACCCCTTCTTCTCGGCCTCCTACATCGGGGTGGAAGGCGGGCTGGTAGTGGTCTCCGCCGACGACCCGGGCATGCATAGCTCCCAGGACGAGCAGGATAACCGCAATTACGCGAAGTTCGCCAAGATGCCGCTCATCGAGCCCTCCGACAGCGCCGAGGCCAAAGACTACCTCGTACTCGCTTACGAGTTGTCAGAGCGTTTCGACACTCCCGTGCTTTTCCGTACCACGACGCGCACGTCGCACTCCAAGAGCATCGTGGAGCTGAGAGAACGGCCCGAGCTCGAGCCGATCACCAAGCTGCAGCGTAACTGGACCAAATACACCATGATGCCGGCCAACGCCATCGTGCGGCACCCGGTGGTGGAACAACGGCTGCTCGACCTTGCCCAATACGCCGAGAGCAGCCTACTCAACCGCATTGAGATGGGCGACCCGCGGACAGGCATAGTGACCTCCGGCGCCGCCTATGGCTACGCCCGGGAAGCCTTCCCGGAGGCGAGTTTCCTCAAATTGGGGATGACGTACCCGCTGCCGGCGAAGCTGATCGCCGAGTTCCGCGGGAAAGTCGAGCGTCTCTACGTGGTCGAGGAATTGGACCCCTTCCTGGAGGATCTCATCGAGCTCATGGGCGTCAAGGTGGACGGGGGCAAGAACGTGATATCGATCCTGGGCGAACTCGATCCAGGGATCATTGCCCGTGCGCTCGCCGCCGATGGTGTGCTTGGGGTCACCGAAGACCTCTTGAGCGTCCCGGCTTCACATGCCGATGACCTTCCCGGCCGGCCACCCACTCTCTGCCCTGGCTGCTCCCACCGTGGTATCAACATGGTGCTCAAGAAGCTGCGGGTGTTCGTGAGCGGCGATATCGGCTGCTACAGCCTCGGCGCGCTGCCGCCTTTCGAAGCCATGCACTGCAGCACGTGCATGGGCGCCGGCATAAGCATGGCTCATGGGATGGCCCAAACACTTGCACCCACCGAGCCGGGGGTCGCTATCGATCTTCGCAACAAGCCGATGGCCATCATCGGCGACAGCACCTTCTTCCATTCCGGGGTCACGTCGCTCATGGACGTTGCCTACAACGGAGGCAAAACCCTCACTCTCATTTTGGACAACCGCACCACCGCCATGACAGGTGGTCAGCAGAACCCGGGCACCGGCAAGACTCTACTTGGTGAGCCCGCGTCAACGGTGGACATCCCGGCGCTCTGCCGGTCGCTCGGCATCCGGCGGGTAACGGAGATCGACCCCCTGAACCTGGCTGAGGTCGAGCGCGTTTTGCGCGAGGAGTTGGCGGCCGACGAGGCCTCCGTTGTCATTGCAAAGTCGCCTTGCGTTCTGCAGTATCGGATCAAGCGTGAGCCATGGCACATCGAGCCTGACCTCTGCGATGGCTGTAAGCGTTGCCTGCGGGCGGGCTGCATGGCTCTGAACTTGCTAGCGGTACCCGACGGCTCCCGGAAGGTGGAGATCCGCGCAGACCAGTGCAACGGCTGTGGTGTTTGCGCGCAGGTCTGCAACCAGGGAGCGATTCAATTCCTCCCCTCGACCCAGGCGCCTGTCGCGGCTGAGGCTCCGCCCGCCTCGACGGCGCCCAGGTCGCCCGAGCAGGCCGCGACGAAGGTCGCGCCAACTGCGCCCGCGAATGCGGCCGGCGACGGCGGGCCGACACCCTCTGACGGGAAGGGGGCCGCATGAGCACGAGCGGATCTGCGCAGTCGCAGCCGGCGTCGCGCCCCACGGTCAACCTGCTCCTCTCCGGCGTTGGGGGTCAGGGCGTGGTCCTGGCAAGCTACGTCCTCAGCCAGGTCGCAATGGCTGAGGGCTACGATGTCAAGCAGAGTGAAGTGCACGGCATGAGCCAGCGGGGCGGCAGCGTCACCAGCCATTTCCGCTTCGGCGACAAGGTCTGGTCGCCGCTCGTCACCCCGGGCACGGCCGATATCCTGCTCAGCTTCGAGGCGCTCGAAGCCCTGCGGTATGCGCATTGGCTGCGGCCCGGCGGGCTTCTCGTTTACAACACCGTGCGCATCAACCCGTCGCCGGTGGCCGCGGGCCTGGCCGAGTACCCGGCGGATATCGACGCCCGCATCGCAGCCGTGGCCGCGAATGTGCGCCGCGTGGACGCCGGCGCATTGGCCGAAGAGGCCGGCACGGTGAAGGCCGTGAACGTCGTCATGCTGGGAGCGACCTCGAGTGCTTTGCCGTTTGCCCCCGAGACCTGGGAGGTGGTTATCCGCAGGGTGGTGCCGCCCAAGACGGTCGACGTGAATCTGAAGGCTTTCGCTCTGGGAGCCGCACAGGGCACTTCTGAGGCAGCGGCCTGTACGACCGGCGCCTGAACGACAGGAGTCAGACTGTGCGGCTGACCCACAGCCCCAAATACAGGTGGATCATCCTAGGAACGGCGTTCCTTGGCGTGCTCGCGGCCCTAGGGCTGGGTCGCTTCGGCTACAGCGCCATCCTTCCCTCCATGCAGACGGCGCTCGGTCTCAATAACATCGAGGCCGGATCTCTCGCCAGCTGGAACCTCGGTGGGTACGTGGTCATGGCCGCCATCGGGGGCTTTTTGGCCTCCAGGTTCGGCGCCCGAAAGATCGTCGCGGCGGGCCTGGCGGTCACCGCCCTGGGTATGCTCCTCACCGGGTTCTCCGGCGGGCTGTTCTCGGCATCCTTGGCACGTCTGCTTACAGGCTTTGGCAGCGGCCTGGTGCTCGTGCCGTCTGTGGCCATGATGGCCACCTGGTTCGATTCGAAGCGCCGTGGTTTTGCCTCGGCCATCGTAGCCTCGGGGCCCGCTCTCGCCCTGGTAGCCGTCGGGCCGCTGGTGCCCAAGGTCATCGCGAGCGGTGGGGCTGGCGGCTGGCGTCTGGCATGGTATCTATTCGCGGCCGTGACGATCTGCGTAGGGATACTGACGATCTTCGTCCAGCGCGACCGCCCGTATGAGACTGCCGCGGCCGCCGCGGCGAGCGCCCGGGCAAAGGAAGCATCCCCCTCGGACTGGAAGAGCGTCGTGCGTTCCCGGTATGCCTGGCACCTAGGCTCGGTGTATTTTCTCTACGGATTCGCCTACATGATCTACTTCGTCTTCTTCCAGAAAAGGCTTGTCCACGATCTTGGGTTCTCCAGCCAGCGGGCGGGGACGCTCTATATGATCCTGGGGATATCGAGCCTGGTCTGCGGGGTGCTCTGGGGCTACGTGAGCGATCGGGTGGGCCGCAAGCAAGCGATCGCGGTCATCTGCGTGTTCGAAGCGATCGCCGCTGCCCTTTTCGCGTTCGTGCCCACCACGGCGGGGCTTGTCAGCTCGAGCATCATCTTCGGGCTGACGGCGCTGAGTGTGCCCGGCATCGTGGGTGCGGCTTGCGGAGATGCTTTCGGCGCGGAAATGGCATCGGCGTCTCTGGGTCTTCTGACCCTGTTTCTAGGGATCGGACAGGCGGTCGGCCCGCTCGTAGCCGGCAGGATCGCCGATGCTTCCTCATCCTTCGGCTCGTCTTACGCCCTGGCGGCGTGTTTGTTCGTGGTGGCCGCCATCGTCGCCGCGTTCCTGCGGGAGCGCGGGCCGGCACCTCAGTGCGCCGCGTCCCCCATGACGTTGGCGAGACATGGGAAACTGGAGATTCACTCGCCACTCGTGAGCAAGCAAGAGGTGTCGTGATGATCAAAAGCATCGTGTTGCACGACATCCCGGTGGACGCAGTGCCGGCCATGGAGCGGTGGTACCACCGTGACCACTCGCCGGAGATCTCCCGGCGGTATGGACCCCGGCTGGCGCGGCACGAGAGCTACCTGTCGCTTGACGCGCCGCTGGACGCCCGGGCTTACGGCTTCCACAACCGGCGCGTGACGGAGTGCTTCTGGCGCGAGCCGCCCCTCGCTGGACGGCGAGGCACACTTGCTTCACGCCGCCGCCGGTGTGGCCGACCGTGGCATCGTGTTTCGTCCCTCCGCAGCCGACCGAGGACTTCCTCGGTTCCGAGTTCATCCCCGCGGAGAAAGTGGGTCTCCGCTGGTATATCTTGTCCCGCCACCCGGAAGGATTGTTTCGCGGGGTCGGCGAGGATTGGTTCCTGCACCGATGAATTTCTGCGCGATCTCCGCGCCTACGTGCCGTAAGCCCGGCCTGTCGCCACAACTGAGGAGAAGTCATGACGCCTTCGCCCGAGACATCGCCGTTCGCGAGCCGTCTCAAGCCCGAGCATGTGGGTATCAGCGTGGCGGACCTAGAGGCCTCGGTGGTCTGGTACCGGGAGATGCTGGGCTTCTCGGTGGACAAGGTGGTCGACGTGCCCGACGACATAGGCCGGGTCGCCCTCATGAGCCACGGCGACTTTCGCCTAGAGCTCTTCGAGATCCCCGGCGCGGCTCCACTGCCCGACGACCGGCGCTATCCAGACCGCGACCTCCGCACCCAGGGTGTCAAGCACATGGCTTACGCGGTGCCCGATGTCGCCACTCTGGTGGCAGATCTGAAGAGCCGGGGGGTAGAGATTGCCTGGGACGTGGTCGTGCACGACGGCTTCACGGTCGCCTTTGTTCGGGATAACTCCGGTAATCTGGTGGAGTTGATCGAACGACGCGACCTTTGGTAGCCGGAAGGAGCAGCCGTGCGGATACTGTTCTGCGGTGATGCGTTTCCCGCGGCACCCAGGCGCTTGGAACAGCGGCTCGACGCCGCGCACCACCAGGTGATCGTAGCACCGGCTGAGGGGATCGAGGCCTTCGTGGCCGGCACGGACGTGGCGATCCCTTTGATGTGCCGCATTGATGCGGCCCTCATGGATGCCGGCGGCTTTCGTCTGATCCATCAGTGGGGCGCGGGACTAGAGGGAGTCGATCTGGAAGCGGCCAAGAACCGCGGCATCCAGGTCGCCAATGTCCCAACCCTGGGCAAGAACGCAGATTCCGTGGCTGAGCACTCCATCCTGCTCGCGCTCGCGGTGCTTCGTCAGCTGCCTGTGGCTCAGTCGAGCCTGCAGTCTCGAAGTCTGGGGGCTCCGCTCGGGCGCATGCTGAGCGGTCGCACCGTATGCCTGTACGGTCTGGGCGCGGTGGCCGGTGCCATCGCCCGCCGGCTGCGGTCTTTCGACGTGCGCTTGGTGGGCATCACTCGCGACCCGGGGACGCCAAAGGCGGCGGTCCTAGGCTTGGACGCCTGTTATTCTACCGCCGACCGTCGCGAAGCTCTTGCGCAGACCGATGTGCTCATTCTGTGCGTGCCGCTCGCCCCGGAGACCGAGGGGATAATCGACGAGGGCGCCCTGGCCGCGCTTCGGCCCGGCGCCGTGGTCGTCAATGCGGCCCGGGGCTCGCTGATGGACTACAATGCGCTGCGCGCCGCCCTCGAGAGCGGCCACTTGGGAGGTGCGGGTCTCGATGTCTTCTGGGAGGAGCCCTTCTCCCCGCTCGATCCGCTCTTGGCCCTGCCGAACGTGATCGCCACCCCGCACATAGCGGGGGTCACCGACGGTTCCTACGACCAGATCACCGACGCGGTGGCGGCCAACATCGAACGGCTTCGACGGGGCGAGCCGCTCCTCAATCTCGCGACGTAGGCGGCCTACGGGGCTAGCGAGATGCGCGGATTCTCCGCGCTCAGTATCGCGATGCGGGAGCTTCCTCCGCAGAAGCGGCGGACGAGTCCGGCTATCTCGGCGCTGCCCTCTTCGATCTCGACCGTTGGGACCGGCGGCAGTCCGTCGACGTTGAACTCGATGGCCGTCGTTTCGGGCAGCGTGAGCGTGTGATTGGCCTGACGCCAGGTCCAGCGACGGGTGAGCACCACGTCGCCTTCCACGAACACTATCTCGCCCGCAAGTGGGTGCTCCACATCCGCGTCCGCGGAGCCGAATGGGACGAAGGTCTCCTGGCCCGTGGCGAACCTGAGCTCGATGTCTTTCGTGAGCAGGTCGATGGCGTGTCCGCCGGCCGGAACCAGATGTCGGAGCGAGATCACATTCCCGATATCCACCAAGGCGTTGATGGACGGCAGCGGATCGCCGCGAAGAGCGCGACGGGCCATGGCCTCAACAGAGGAACGGTACTCACTCGGCTTGGCACCGAATGCCCGATAGGCCTCTCGCCATGCGCTGATGCGGGGCTCCTCGGCAATGCGCTCCGGTTCCACACGGGCCCGGACGGACTCTTCCGCGTCGCGAAGCATCTGGACGAGCTCGGCGGGGGAGGGACCGTTGCTGACGCCATAGCAGACTACGACACCGCGCACGTAGCCAGGGTACTTCTTGAATATCTCGCCAGCGATGGAGTAGTGGAGCTCTTGCATGGTGCTCATTCTACGCGACGAGCGGCTGGAATTGCGAACCCGCGCGGCCGCGGGGAGACGGCAGGCGATCACGGGTCCGCCGGGGCGGGCCGGACAGTATGGCGGGAGGGGTGCCGATGAAGCACCCCTCCCGAATGGGGAGACGTCGCCGCGAGTCGTACGACTTGTCGACTGTAAGCCGCCGGTGCCGCAAGCGGCGCCCTAGGAGAAGGGACTAACGTGCGAGACGTACTTGTCCCCGCTTTCTTATACGCGCTTTCCGCTGCAGTCTCCTCCCGCGGCGGTCAACTCTTGTGATGCTTTTCCACCCGCTGGAAGTTGGCTGCGACGCGCCCGGGCCGAGGACTCGCCGCCCCGTGCGGCTCGCCTCCAGGCAGGCGAGCACAAGGATTTGCCTGGACTCCCTGTGGTAGCCTTCCCGGCATGACTCACGTGATCTATCTCGCCCTGGTCGGTCTCGTCGGGGGCACGTTCGGCTCCATG
>JADGPI010000104.1 GCA_017882525.1 Thermoleophilia bacterium | reverse complement strand
TCCTCTTCGCTCACGCCGCGCTGGCTGACGGTCTGTTCGAAGGGATAGAGGTTCACCACCACCAAGTCGATGGGCTTGATGCCAAGCTCAGCTATGGCCTTCATGTGGCTCGGCCGATCGCGGTCGGCCAGGATGCCGCCATGGATGGCAGGATGCAGGGTCTTCACCCGGCCATCCATGATTTCTGGGAATCCGGTCACCTCAGAGATCCCGGTGACGGGGAGTCCCGCCTCCAACAGATAGCGGGCCGTGCCTCCGGTTGAGACGATCTCGACGCCCAGCTCCACGAGTCCCCGTACGAACGGCTCGAGACCCTTCTTATCCGACACCGAAACAAGCGCCCGCTTTATCTTCACTTTCTCCTCCTCTAAGAATCCCGTTTGACCCGCACCGTACGAGACCCCGTTGCCGGTGGGGTCACCTTTCCCGAGGCGATCAACTCGATCGCCCGGGGTAGCAGCTCGTGTTCCAGCGCATGGATACGAACCGCAAGACTTTCGGCTGAATCTTCGTCCCCCACCCGCACCGGCTCCTGACAGATCACAGGCCCGGTGTCCATCCCCGCGTCCACGAAATGCACCGTGACCCCGGTCACTTTCACTCCATAACCGATGGCGTCGGCGATGGACGTGGTGCCCGGGAACGCCGGCAAGAGCGCCGGATGGAGGTTGATCACCCGCCAGGGGAACCGCGCGAGAAAGGCCGCACTCAGCAGATGCATGTAGCCGGCCATGATCACGAGATTAGCGCCGGCATCCTCGATGGCCGCCGCCATGGCCAGGTCGTGCTCCTCGCGAGAGGCGTAGTCGGCCATCCGGTGCACGACGATGGGGATACCGGCAGCCGCCGCCCGCTGCAGCGCCGGGGCCGACGCGTTGTCGCTCACTACCAGAGCCACTTCGATGGGGGCGGCGGCTTCGGCCAGCGCGGCGGCTTCGGCGGGCGAGGCGCCAGCCGCGCCACCGTCCTCCGCCGCGCCGGCCAGGCCATAGTCACCCGTGGTACCGTCAACGCCGCGGCCCGCCGCGCCCACCCCGCCCACGTGCAACTTGTCGATGATCGCCTGCAGATTGGTCCCGCTGCCCGAAGCGAGCACGGCCAACTTGAACATCAGAGCAGCCCCCCCAGAGTCACGCGCTCGGAGCCCGTGGCGATCTCTCCTAGATAGACCGGCGTCTCGCCCCGTCCGGCGAGGCTCTCCATCGCCTTCTCCATCGCCTTCTCGGGCACCACCAGCACGAAGCCGATGCCCATGTTGAACGTCCGGAACATCTCCCATTCAGGGATGTCCCCCAGGTGCTGGATGGCTCGGAACACAGGCGGGATCTTCCACTGAGAGAAATGGAGCCGCGCGGAGAGGCCTTCCGGGATCACGCGAGACAGGTTGCCGGTCATCCCTCCGCCCGTGATGTGGGCCATGCCCCGCACGGTCACGCCTTCATCCAGCAGCCCCAGGACACTCTTCACGTAGACGCGCGTGGGCTTGAGCAACGTCTCCGCGATGCTCTCCCCGAAGTGCGGGAACTTGTCCTTTAGACCGCAGCCGTTCGCGTCGAGCACCCGGCGCACCAGCGAATACCCGTTGGAGTGGAAACCGCTGGAGGCGAGGCCGATCACCACATCGCCTTCCCGGATGGTGGAGCCGTCGATGAGCTTCTTCTTCTCAGCCACAGCCACGCAGAAGCCCGCTAGGTCGAACTCCCCTGGCGTGTACAAACCGGGCATCTCCGCCATCTCGCCGCCCAGCAATGCGCAGTCCGCTTGACGACAGCCTTCGGCGACCCCGGCCACGATCTGCGCCATCTCGCTAGGCACCAGCCTGCCCACCGCTACATAGTCCAGGAACAGCAGCGGCCGGGCGCCCACCGTGAGCACGTCGTTGACCGACATGGCCACGAGGTCGATGCCCACCGTGTCGAGCTTGCCGACCTCCTGGGCAAGCAGAAGCTTGGTACCCACCCCGTCCGTGGCGCTCACCAGTACGGGCTGCTCTAGCCCTTTCGGCATCTCAAAACACCCGGCAAACCCACCCAGCGACCCTAACACCCCGGGGATATAGGTGCTTTCCACGTCGTCTTTGATAAGCCGCACCGCCTCTTCCCCAGCCTCGATATCGACTCCGGCGGCGGCGTAGGTCATCTCGTCGTCTTCGGCATGCTGGTGGTGGCCGAACAGCGGCTCAGAGTGTAGTGGCACTTTGAGTCTCCGTGGTCGCGGTGACGAGGCTCCTGCCCGCGTTGGAGCTGCCTCCGAAGGGAGGCAGCTTGATCGGGTGCAGAAAGACGAGAACGCAGACGATAGCGACAAAACAGGCCCCGGCAGTTCCGAGCAACTTCCGGTTGCGCAGAAGCAACCCCACAAGCAGGGCGGTGAAGAAACCGCTCAGCAGGAAGAAAAGCAGGATGCTAACGGAGCTATTCAAGATCTTGTCCGCTTCCTATCGTCGCCGGGACCCCGGTGGCAAGCGTACCAAGCCGGTGGCGACGGTGCTACCGGCTCAGCTGCTTATTCACGATTCTTCGCCGGCAGCACCGTCCCCACCGGCTTGGGGGTAGGGTCGTCGTCACTACCGGCGTGGGCTCGCGCGGCGCATCGCGTTGGTCACACTTGCGTGGGGCAAGCTCCTCGCTGCCATTCAGCCCCATCATCCGTCCGAGGACTTCTGTCGCCAAGCCCGTTACGAGGAACTTCACAAGCATTGCCACGAGCAGGAAGACCAAGATTGTGCCGCCGGCGGACAATCTGACCACATTGTGGCCGACAGGCCGACGGGGCGGCACGACCCCAGGCCCCACGGTAACTCGTGGTGACAAAGAATCGTGAATATGCAGCCTAGGCGCCGACGGCTCGAAGCGCGGGCGACGAGGGCGCCGAGGCCGCGCGAGGCGCGCCCAACAACGTGGCGCCCTACACCGTCGTGGCCGAAGAATCGTGAATACGCAGCTGAGGCCACGATGGTGTAGGGCGCCAGCGGGTGATAGAGTTTTGACAGCAAGGATGGTGCCTCTGCAGTTAGGCTCTCCCAAAAGATCGGGGGGAGCCGAAAGGGAAACCGGTGAAAAGCCGGTACGGTCCCGCCACTGTAACCGAGGCCCCGGAAGCGACGCCGCGTACGGCCACCAGGGAGGCCGGCCGACGGTACGTGCCCGGGGGTCTCGGGAGCCAGACACCTGCTGCAGAGGAGGAGCAGTTGCTTTCCGCGGAGAGAGCCACTCCGCCCTGTCTTACCACGGGGCGCCGACTCGGTTGAGCCAGGATTGGTCCGGCCGGGGAGTAGCTAGTCTGCTCTCCACCATCTTGCGGGTCGTGACCATAGGTTTAACCGAAAGGAGTCCGCATGAACGGACGCCCGGCGCCATGCCGCAAGCAGGCCTGGCAGCGATCGTTGCCGCTCATCCTCATCGCCCTTCTGGCCATCGTGGTCTTGGGCTCACTCGCGCTGTCGGGCTGCGGCTCGACTGTTGCGACAACGACTTCCAGCGTCGCCACTGCCACCACTGCCACTACCGTGGCAGCCGTCACCACCACGTCGGTTACGCAGCCGGCCGAGGGCACCTTCCCGGTCACCGTCACCGACGATGACAAGAACAGCGTCTCCATCAAGCAGAAACCCATGCGCATCGTGTCTACCGCCCCGGCCAACACCGAGACCCTTTTCGCCCTCGGCGTGGGCGACCGGGTGGTGGGAGTCACAACCCTGGACGACTACCCACCGGAAGCGGCCAAGATCGCAAAAGTCGGCGATTTCAAGCTTAATCCGGAGGCTGTCGTGGTCTTGAACCCCGACCTGATCGTCGGCTACTCCGGCAACGAGGAAGCCCTGGCTCCGCTCGCGAAGAACGGTGTCCCCGTCCTCATTTTCAATCCCACGGATCTTGACGGGATCTACGCGAACATCACCACCGTGGGAGCGGCTACGGGTGCCACCGGCAGTGCCGCCACGCTGATCGACTCCATCAAGGCCAAGATCAAGACGATCTCCGACTCCGTTGGCGCGTCGCCCGACTCGCCCAAGGTCTTCTACGCGGTGGACAACACCCTGTGGACGGCTGGGCCGGGCTCGTTCGTGGATCAGCTCCTGACCCTCGCTCATGCCACGAACGTGGCCGACACGGCCGGTGGTGCCAAGGCGTTCTACCAGTTCGCGCCTGAGCAACTGGTGGCCTCCAACCCGGACGTCATCCTGCTTCCCAAGAGCATGTACAAGACGGACGCCGACGTGGCCGCGTTCACCAAGGACCCGCGCTTTGCGGGCCTGACCGCGGTCAAGAACAACCAGGTGGTCGTTGTTGACGACGTCATCGTCACCAGGCCGGGACCTCGCATCGCCGAGGGCCTGCAGATCCTGGCGAGCGCCATCCACCCCGCGCCGTGACGATGCGACCACGCTCTGACCGTGCACTGATGCGAGGCGCCAAGTAGCGACACCGGCGGAGCCGGGCCCGGCTCCCCTAGAGGAGAGACGATTGTGGCCATAGGACCCGATCGGCGCAGGATGTACCGGCTGGTGATGGCCGCGTTGGCGGCGGGGCTGCTCGCGGCAGTGATCGTGGCAGTCGTGGTCGGCGCCGCCGGCATGTCCCCGGGTCAGACGTTGCGGGCGCTTGGAGGACTGATCTCCTCGGGCCGCGGAGCCCGAGGGAGCTTCCCGTCCTGGGCGCCGGGCCTGCTGCTCGACCTACGCCTGCCGCGGATCGTCCTTGCCATGGTCGTCGGCGCAGCGCTGTCGACGGCCGGCACCACTTTCCAGGGGGTCTTCCGCAACCCACTCGCCGACCCGTACCTGTTGGGGGTTTCCGCCGGCGCCGGTCTGGGCGCCACCATAGCTATCATCTGGAAACCGCTGTCCGGCCTGGGCTTTTACTCCATACCCGCGACTGCCTTCGTGGGAGCCGTGCTGGCGGCCTTTCTGGTCTACCGCCTTGCCACGTTCGGAGGGCACACCTCCGGGGTCTCGCTCTTGTTGAGCGGGGTCGCGGTGGGCTCGACGCTCACCGCCATCATGTCCTTCTTCATGGTGGCCACCGAGTACGACCTGCGCACTGTGATGGTCTGGCTCATGGGAGGGCTGACCACGGCCACCTGGAACAAAATCTTCATGGCCTTGCCCGCCGTCGCCATAGGCTTCATCTACATGATGACCCGGGCCCGGCGCATGAACTTGCTCCTCATGGGCGAGGAACGGGCACAGGAGCTGGGCGTGGACAGCCAGCGGACCCGGCGCAACCTGATGATCGCCGCCGCCTTGACCACCGCCGCCGCGGTGGCGTTCTCCGGTCTCATCGGCTTCATCGGGCTGATGGTGCCGCACATCATGCGGCTGCTGGTAGGCCCCGACCATCGCCGGTTGCTGCCTGCCTGCGCGCTCTTCGGCGCCTTGCTGCTCCTTGTCGCGGACACCGTCGCCCGCACGGTCATAGCTCCGGCCGAGATCCCGGTAGGGATCATCACCGCGGCCACCGGCGGGCCGTTCTTCCTGTATCTGCTGCGGCATCGGAAGGGGATCTGACATGCCCCCCGTACCGGTGC
>JADGPI010000103.1 GCA_017882525.1 Thermoleophilia bacterium | reverse complement strand
GGTTCTCTGCCCAGATGCGGCCGCCGTGAGCCTCCACGATCGCCCGAGCTATCGCGAGGCCGAGTCCCACGCCTCTCTCAGTTGTTGCCGAAGATGCCGAGCCCCGAAAGAGCTTGTCGAACACCCTTTCTTCCTCGCCTTCGGCCAGCCCAGGTCCGCGATCGGCGACGGCGATCACCACTTCCCCTCTCTCCCGGTAGGCGGAGATGTCGATGGGCGTGCTCGTCGCGGTGTATCTCACGGCGTTTTCCATGAGGTTGACGAGCACCTGCTCAATGAGCACGCCATCCAAGGGCACGAGAGGTAGGTCGGGAGGAAGAAGCTTGTTCACTTTGCGGCCGGCGAGCTCCTTGCGCAGACGTCCGATGGCGGAACCGATCACATCCTCCAGCGGATACCATTGCTTCTCCACCTGGATAGACCCGGCGTCCAACCGCGTCATGCTGAGCAGGTTGTCGACCAGACGCGCCAAACGATTGGACTCCTCCAGGACTTCCCTGAGTAGCTCCTCGCGGGTGGCCTTGTCTCCTCCTTCCCCAAGTTCGAGGAGAGTGCTGCTCGCCCCGGATATCACGGCCAGAGGCGTCCGCAGGTCGTGCGAGACCGAGCTGAGAAGCGAGCTGCGGAGACGCTCCGTCTCCATCTCCACGAGGGCGCAGCGGGTCTGCTCGGCCAATTCGTCCCGCTCGATCGCGAGGCCGATCTGAGTGGCCACCGTCTCGAGTAGCTGCCGGTTGTCCGGCGACAACAGAGCCTCCCCCTCCGGAGGCGCAACGGCCAAGACTCCCGCGGTGGCTCGCGGCGTGATCATGGGCAGATTGAGATACTCGGCGTCCGGCAGTGTGTCAGTCCCGTTGCCTGCGAGTTCTCCGTGCTCGAACGTCCAAGTGGCCACCGCGATCTCCCGGTGTCCCACCGGAGAATCGCGGGTCGAGGAAACCACCGGTTCGAGGCGGGTGCCGCTGTGCGGCAGGTAGATGACCACCGCGCTCCCGAACATCGCGGAGACCTCGCGCTCGGCGGTTGCGGCCAGCTGGTGGGCTCCCGACACAGCGGAAAGTTCCCGGCTGAGCCGGTAGAGGGCTTCCAGCCTGCGCTCCCGGCTGCGCGCGGTCCGGACTTGGCGCCTCACCCGCGCAGCAAGCGTGCCTGCCAGAAGCGCCACAGCCAGCATCACCACCAGTGTGATGAGGTATTGCACGTCCTGAACGGCAAAAGTGAGGCGGGGAGGGACAAAGAAGAAGTCGAACGCCAGAACCCCGACGATCGCCGAGGCGATACCGGGCCCCAGTCCAAAACGAGCGGCCACCACAGCCACGGCGAGCAGGAACATGATCGCCTGGTTGGTCTCTGCCAGGCCCAGAGCCTTGAAGATCCAGGCGATCAGCCCCGCCGTTACAACAGCCCCAAGCGCCCACAGGTAGCCGCTTGGGGTCACGGGCCGGCTAAATCGTGGCCGCGCACGCACGGCCTGAGCGTGAGGCTCGGGCGCGCCTTGGATAACGTATACGTCGATACCGGCGCTCAGTTCGAGGAGATCGTCCACCACGCTCCCCCGCAGCATGCGTCTCCAGCGGGGCTCGGCGGTCTTCCCGATAACGATCTTAGTGGCATTCTGGGCACGCGCGTAGTCGACGATCTCCTCCGCGACATCGTCGCCGGAGAGAGTCGCAGTCTCGGCGCCCAAGCGTTCGGCGAGCTGGACGTTCTCAAGAAGGCGGGTGCGCTGCTCACTGCTGGCTCTTCCCGTCCGGGAGGTATCGACGCTGGCGGCGATCCAGCGAGCGTTCAAAGAAGCAGCCAGGCGCTTGGAGGTGCGGATCACCTTGGCAGAAGTTGGGCTGGGTCCGATGCAGACGAGAAGCGTCTCGACGGTCGCCCAAGTCTCTCTCGGCCCCGGCATCGCCTGGCGCGAGGTCTCGACGTGAGCATGAACCCGATCGGCCGTCCGGCGCAGCGTTATCTCACGCAGGGCACCGAGGTTCGGACCGGCGAAGAAGTTCTGCATTGCGTGCTCGGCCTGCGCCGGGATGTAGATCTTGCCCTCCCGCAGCCGCTCCCGCAACTCGCGGGGCGGGAGATCGACTATCTCAACAGAATCCGCCTCATCGAAGACGGCGTCCGGGACCGTCTCGCGAACGCGTACGCCGGTTATCTGAGAGATGATGTCGTTGATGCTCTCCAGGTGCTGGACGTTGAGCGTGGTGTACACGTCGATGTCCGCCCCGAGCAACTCCTGCACGTCTTGCCAGCGCTTGGCATGCCGCGCGCCCGGCGCATTGGTATGCGCCAGCTCGTCCACCAGCAACAGACCAGGGTGCCGGGAAAGTGCTGCGTCCAGGTCGAACTCGTTGAGGAGGAGCCCCCGGTAGTCGACCACGCGTGGCGGCAGGATCTCGAGTCCTTCGAGGAGCGCCTCAGTCTCTGGGCGGCCGTGAGGTTCGACATAGCCGGCCACGACGTCTACCCCGTCGCCGGCTAGGCGCTGAGCGGCCTCGAGCATCGCGTACGTCTTGCCGACGCCCGCGACATAACCGAAGAAGATCTTCAGGCTGCCCCGGCCCAGCCGGGACTCGTCCGCCTGGATCTGCTCTAAGAGCTTATCGGGGTCTGGCCGGCCGTCGTCCATACGGGCCACGTTATCAGAGTCACTTGGTGGATGAGCCGGCGAGCGAGTCTAGGGCCAGGTTGAGCTGCACGACGTTCACTCTGGGATCGCCCAGGACTCCGAGCCAGCGGCCGCTCGTGAACCTGGCGATGAGACCATCGACCTGTTCGAGGGTAAGCCCGCGGGTCCGCGCCACGCGCGCCGCCTGGTAGTAAGCCGCGGCCGGGCTGATGTCCGGGTCGAGCCCGCTGCCCGATGCGGTCACCAGATCCACCGGGACGGGCCGGGTGTTACCGGGATCGGCGGCACGGAGGGCGGCGATCCTCTCCTGCACTGCTTTGAGTAGCACCGGGTTTGTGGGGCCAAGGTTTGATCCGGAAGAGGCCGCCCCGTTGTATGGCTCTGGCGAAGTGGCGGAAGGCCGCGACCAGAAGTACTTGGGATCGCTGAACGGTTGGCCGATGAGAGAGGACCCGACCGCCTTGCCGTTCTGGACGATGACGCTGCCACCGGCTTTGTGGGGGAAGACCCCCCGCGCGATCCCAGTGACCGCCAAGGGATAAATGATCCCAGTGATGACGGTGAGCGCCACCAGAGCTATAACGCTTTGTCTGAGCATCTTGAGCATGCAGCACCGCCTACATCAGGTGGAGGGCGTGGAGAAGCAAATCGATGAGCTTGATACCCGCGAACGGCACCACCAGTCCGCCCAGCCCGTAGATCAAAAGGTTGTTGCGCAAGAGGACGCTCGCCGGACGAGGTTTGTACTTCACTCCGCGCAAGGCCAGGGGGATCAGGAACACGATGACGACCGCGTTGAAGATCACCGCGGAGAGTATGGCGCTCTGGGGGGTGGTGAGGTGCATCACGTTGAGCGCGTTCAGTCGCGGGTAGGTGGCGGCGAAGGCCGCCGGGATGATTGCGAAGTACTTGGCGATGTCGTTGGCGATGCTGAAGGTAGTGAGCGAACCCCGGGTCATGAGCGTCTGCTTGCCGATGTGGACGATCTCTAGGAGCTTGGTGGGATTCGAATCCAGGTCGACCATGTTGCCGGCTTCTTTGGCGGCCTGCGTCCCGGTGTTCATGGCCACAGCCACATCGGCTTGAGCCAAAGCGGGGGCATCGTTGGTGCCGTCCCCAGTCATCGCCACCAGATGCCCTTCTCCCTGGTACTTGCGGATGAGAGCCAGCTTCGCCTCCGGTGTCGCCTCGGCCAGGAAATCATCCACCCCAGCCTCGGCGGCGATCGAGGCCGCGGTCACTGGATTGTCCCCGGTTATCATGACCGTCTTGATGCCCATCCGCCTAAGGTCGTGGAACCGCTCGCGGATCCCGCCTTTCACGATGTCTTTCAAGTTGATCACTCCCAGGACGCGCACGCCGTCGGCCACTACGAGCGGAGTCCCACCTTGCTTGGCCACCACCTCGACCGCGTCGCGCACTTCCTCAGGTAGCGATCCACCCAGGTTGACGACATAGGCCTCTACCGCATCCGCTGCGCCCTTTCTGATGTGTCTGCCCTCGAGGTCGACGCCGCTCATACGAGTCTGGGCGGTGAAGGGGACGAATGTCGCCCCCAATTCGGCAAGGTCCCGGCCCCTTAGCCCGTATTGCTTCTTAGCCAGGACTACCACGCTCCGGCCTTCCGGCGTCTCGTCGGCGAGCGACGCGAGCTGCGCCACGTCCGCCAATTCTTCGAGTTCGACGAGACGGGCGGGGATGAACTCGGTTGCCTGCCGGTTGCCGAGGGTGATGGTGCCCGTCTTGTCCAGCAGGAGGACGTCGACGTCTCCGGCGGCCTCTACCGCCCGGCCCGACATCGCCACCACGTTCGCACGGCTCAAGCGGTTCATGCCGGAGATACCGATGGCGGAGAGAAGAGCGCCGATAGTGGTGGGGGCGAGACACACGAGGAGAGCCACCAGGATGGTGATGGAGACGACACTCCCCTTCCCGGCAGCGTTTACGCTGAACTGGGACATGGGCTGCAGAGTGATCACCACGATTAGGAAGATGATGGTGAGGCCGGCCAGCAGGATGTTGAGGGCTATCTCGTTGGGGGTCTTCTGACGCTTGGCCCCTTCCACCATGGAGATCATGCGGTCGAGGAACGTCTCGCCCGGTTCCGCGGTCACCCGCACGATGAGCCAGTCGGAGAGCACCCGCGTCCCTCCGGTCACAGCGCTGCGGTCGCCCCCGCTTTCCCGTATGACTGGCGCACTCTCGCCGGTGATAGCGCTCTCGTCCACGGATGCCGCTCCCACTACCACCTCACCGTCAGCGGGGATGAACTCGCCGGCCTCCACCAAAGTCAGGTCGCCCTTGCGCAGGAGCGAGGACGAAACCGGTTCGCTGGCCGCATCGCGGCGCGGCTCAACCAGCTTCTTAGCCACGGTCTCTTTCCGAGCTTTGCGCAGGCTCTCAGCCTGTGCTCGGCCCCGACCTTCGGCTACCGCTTCCGCGAAGTTGGCGAAGATCACCGTGAACCACAGCCACAGCGAGACGGCCAGGATGAAGCCGGGCGATGCTTCTCCTTTGCCGGCTGCCGCCTGGATGAACAGTACCAGCGTCAGGAGTGCGCCCACCCAGACCACGAACATGACCGGGTTCTTGATCTCAACCCGGGGATCCAGCTTCCGGAGGGAGTCGAGGGCGGCGTTCCCAAGCAAATGCCAATCCAAGCCGCGCTTCCGGGCGGGCTTCACGGCAGCACTCAAGTCCGCCGGGGCGGCGTTCGTGTCATGAGTCTCGGAAGTCATGTCCCCGTCGTTGTCTCCATCAGTGGATCATGATCAGATGCTCGACGATCGGTCCCAGCGCTAGCGCGGGGATGAAGCTCAGGGCGCCGACGACGATCACCACCGCTATCAGCAGGCCCACGAACATCGGCCCATCGGTACGAAGAGTGCCCGCGCTTTCGGGTATGTGCTTCTTCTTGGCGAGAGAGCCGGCGATCGCGAGCGAAGGCACCAGT
This sequence comes from Thermoleophilia bacterium, assembly GCA_017882525.1. Taxonomy (GTDB): domain Bacteria; phylum Actinomycetota; class Thermoleophilia; order RBG-16-64-13; family RBG-16-64-13; genus Chersky-299. The sequence continues at coordinate 13,875 of JADGPI010000103.1, read as the reverse complement.
ATCCAGAAGCGCCCGATAAGCATGGCGATACCGAGGGCGATGTTGTAGAAGGTGGTGTTGGCGGACAGACCGGCGAAGGCACTGCCGTTGTTGCCCACCGCCGAGGTGAATGCGTACAAGATCTCCGAAAAACCGTGCGGCCCGGGATTCGCGATGCCCGCTCGGCCGGCTCCGGTAGCCACGCCGATCGCGGTGCCGACAAGGATTGCGATCACCGGGATGAGGATCACCAGCGACGCCATCTTCATCTCGTACATCTCGATCTTCTTGCCGAGGTACTCAGGCGTGCGCCCCACCATGAGTCCGGCGATGAAGATCGCCACGATGGCAAAGATCAGCATCACATAGAGCCCCGACCCCACCCCCCCGAATATGACCTCGCCCAGATGGATCGTCACGAGGGGGACGAGGCCGCCCAAAGGCGTGAACGAGTCGTGCATGCTATTCACGGAGCCGTTGGAGGCGCCGGTGGTCGCGCTGGCCCACAGGGCCGAGTTGGCAATGCCGAACCTGACCTCCTTACCCTCCATGTTACCGCCGGGCTGAGCGGTGCTCGTCCCGGAGACGGCATGCAGCTGCACACCGGCGGCCGCGACCTGCGGAACCCCCTTCTGCTCGAAATAGTAGGCGGCGGTGACCATCCCCAGGAGCACGATGGTCATAGCGGCGAGCACGGCCCACCCCTGCTTGGTGTTGCCGACCATGCGTCCGAACGTGTAGCAAAGCGCGGCGGGAATGAGGATTATCGCCACCATCTCCAGGAAGTTGGACAGTGGCGTGGGGTTCTCGAATGGATGGGCCGAGTTGGCGTTGAAGAAACCGCCTCCGTTCGTGCCGAGCTGCTTGATGGCGATCTGCGAGGCTGCCGGCCCCACAGCTATTGTCTGCGTGGAGATGGTCTGCCCCTGGGCGTTGACGTAGGGCTGCACCAGTTGGACCGTTTGAGACGGATGCAGCGTCTGGACTACTCCCTGCGAAAGCAAGGCGACGGCCAGGATGAACGACAGGGGCAGCAAGATGTAAAGGACGGACCGCGTCATATCCACCCAGAAGTTCCCCAGGCGATCGGAGGAGCGGCGCGAGAACCCTCGGATGAACGCGACCACGACCGCCATGCCGGTGGCGGCAGACACGAAGTTCTGCACCGTGAGGCCGACCATCTGCGTCGCGTATTTCATGGTGGACTCGCCGGCGTAGGCCTGCCAGTTGGTGTTGGTCACGAAACTGACGGCCGTGTTGAAGGCAAGTGGAGACCCCACGTTGCCCGCGCCGGCGGGACCGCCCGGCAGCCAGCCTTGGACCCGCTGCAGCAGATAGAGGAACAGAAACCCGATTACGCTGAAGACCAGAACGCTGGCGGCGTACCTCTTCCAGCCCATGTCCGTTTCGGGATCTATCCCGCCGATCCGGAAGATGAATCGTTCCGTGGGACTGCAAACCCGACTGAGCGCAAAGATGCGCTTCCCCTCGTACACACGGGCCATGTATGCGCCCAGCGGCTTGGCCAGCAGCAAGACGACCGCGAAGAACAGCAGGATCTGCAGCCATCCGTGGCTGTTCATCCCAGCTTCTCCGGCTTCACGAGGGCGTAGATGAGGTAGCCCAGCAGTAGCACGCCCACTATCCCGCTCACGATCAGCATCGTTCTATCTTGCTCCGACCTCGGTTGCCGCCCCGTACGATCTCGCGCGAGCTCTTCGCTCCTGCCGGCGAACGCCTCACAGCCGGTCAAGAAGGAGCATGAGCCTCCAGGTGACTGCGAAAAACACCAGCATGACGACAATGAGCAGCACGTCCATCGTGTAGCCTCCTCTTCGCGGTCAAGCTAAGCACCCGGCGCGTCGAAATCGCAAAGGGACCGCCGGAGGGCTCGTAGAAAATGCGTAAGAAAGCTGGGAGGGCGGGCGTTAGGCCCCGAACTTGGGATGCCTACCTGGGGGTCCGCCTCAGTCGGGTCGCCCAGCCCATCCTGACGACGAAATCGGGGCTGGGGCTGACACCTTTCCGCCGGTCCAGCGCGTCGATCGCGGCCATCTCCTCCGCCGTCAGGGCGAAATCGTACACATCGGCGTTTTCCGCGATCCGTTCCTCGTGGGTGGACTTGGGGATCGTGGTGACGCCATGCTGCAATATCCAGCGGATCGACACCTGGGCCGGGGTCTTGCCATGACCACGACCGATGTCCACGAGAGTGGGGATGCTCGCCGCCTTGCCGCGGATCACGGGGGCCCAAGCCTGCAGAGTGATGCCTCGCTCCGCGCAGAAATCGCGTAGCTCCGGGCGCTGGACCCACGGGTTGTGCTCAACCTGGTTGACGGCCGGAACCACCTCCGCGAACGATAGAAGATCTTCCAGGTGATGTACGAGGTAGTTGCACACGCCGATGGACCGGACCTTGCCCGATGCGCGAAGTTCCTGCATCGCGCGCCAGGTGTCGCGGCCGCGACGGGGATCGGGCCAGTGCACCAGATACAGGTCGACATAGTCGAGCGCCAGACGGGCTAAGCTCCGCTCGAAAGCGATGAGAGTCGACTGATAGCCTTGATCCGTGTTCCAGACCTTGGTCGCCACGAAGAGCTCTTCCCGTGGGACCCCGCTCGCTCTCAAGGCTCGTCCCACGCCCCGCTCGTTCGCGTACATCGCAGCCGTATCGATGCCCCGGTAGCCGATCTTCAGGGCGTAGGCCACCTCGTTCTCGACCTCGGACCCATCGGCCGCCCGAAAGGTGCCCAACCCCAAACGCGGCATGAGAACTCCAGGGGCGATCTCGACTCGGTCATCTATCGACCTGAGCTCGACGGGGGTGTGTGCCCCGGCGGACTGGGAGGTCGCTTCCGTCATAACCATCTCCTTTCCAGCGGGAACGCGAACCATGTACCCACGTGGAAAGAGTTCTCAAGCGCCCCGGCATAGGCGTTCTTGGGAACCGGCCAAGTCAGCGGCCCCGGAAAAGCCCCCCATACGAGCCACCTATGTCTGTGGCGGCCCTGCACCTTCGTCGGCAACTGCGGCCTGGACCACTGCCGGAGCTTCGACTGACGGTTGCGGCGGCTCGTCCGCCTCGGCCATGGAAGTCGAGATCTCATCCTGGGCGTCCTGCAACCCTCGTTTGAATCCGGTTATCCCCCTGCCGAGTGAATTCCCCAACTCCGGCAGTTTCTTCGGTCCGAAGACAAGAAGGATGATCACGATCAGGATTATCCAATGCCAAGGAGCAAGAATGCCTTCCACGATACTTCTCCTTCATGGTTTCCACTCGCGCCAGCGCATGCTAGCACTTCCGCATGAATGGAAGATGAAATCCGCGATGGTCAATCGATGACCCCAGTTGACACGGAACGGCTTTATTACAGAGCCGGGACCGCCCTGAGTATCTCGGCTTGGCTCGCTTTGACGAACACAGGGGGCGGGCCCTCTTGGGCCCGCCCCCTCTTTTGGCGAACGATGTGGCCTATAACAAGCAGGTTAGGCCAGAAGTTCCAGTTTGCCCGCCACGGGAATCTCGGGAGCACCCGCGTTTCCGACGATGGCCAATTCATGCGGCCACTTGGTGCCCTTGACCCATTGGCCTGTGGCGACTGGGGTCCGGTAAACATTGGGATTTGGGCGCTTCGTATTGGGGGCGAAAGGCACAGTGAAATCGATGTCGCCCTGGATAGTGGTCATCTTGGTCACGGTCAGCGCCGCCAGGATCGCTGTCTTGTCGTCCACGCTCTTGGCGCGTTTCAGAACGTCCACGGCCACTTCGAAGTTCGCATACTGCTCGATGAGTTGCTGCCACTCCTTACTGGTCCGCTTCTCGAACTCGTCGGCAAGTTGCTGGCACGTCTCGCCGGTGAGCGAGGACTTGAAGGGCCACTTCGAAGTCCAAACCGCCGGCGTGCTCAGGCCGGTGCCCAGGTCTCCGAGTGCGTCGACCACTTGGTTAAAGAGTAGAGCCTTCCCGATGGTGACGATCTTCGGCTTGTAGCCCTGCTGCTTGGCCTGCTTCCAGAAGTTGCTGAAGTCGTTCGGAGCCATGATGCCGGCGCAGATGTCGGCGCCGCCCTTCTTGAAGGCGGATATGGGCGCCGTGAAGTCCTCGGTGCCCGGGTCGAACGAACCGCCGTCCACCAGCTTGATACCGGCCTTCTCGAGCACTGCAGGCCAGGCCTTACGGTAGGCGTTGCCATCCGCGCTGTTGTCCCACATCGCGCCGTAGACCAAGTTGGTCCCGGCTTGCTTCCATAGCGGGATCTGCGAGCCGATGATGTCTTCCATGCCCCAGTAGAAATGGTACGTCCACTTGAAGCCCACCTTGGGGTCGCCACCGCGGCTGTTGAAGTACGACTGCCAGGGGCAGTTCGTAGAGATGCAGGGGACACTATTGGCCTCGCACTGGTCGGCCACTGGTGGCACGGTGTCCGCCGTGCCGGCCGCCATCATCAGGTCGACCTTCTGGTTGATGATGAGGTCGCCGGCGACCTGCGAAGCCCGGTTGGAACTAGACTGGGTATCCTCGAGAATGATCTGGATGGGATGGTTCTGCCCATCACCACACACGATGCCGTCTTTCGCGAATTCGTTCCAACGGTCGACGCAGTATTGATCCGACACGCCGAACAAGGCAAGAGAGCCAGTTCGAGGCGACGGATACCCGATCTTGATCATGCGCCCCGCGGTCGGTCCCGCGGTGGTGGTCGATCCTGAGGTCGTGACGGGTCCCGCGGTAGTGGTCGATCCCGCGGTAGTCGCCGGACCTGCGCTGGTAGTCGTCGTCGTGCTCCCGCCGCAGGCCGAAAGCAGACCCCCCAAGCCCGCCCCGAGTCCGACTGTTGCGCCAGCCACTCCGGCGAGTTTCAAAAACTCCCGTCGACTGATCGAGGAGCCCACGACTGATGCGAGACCTTCCCGCGTTTCTGCCTCTCCTGCCGATGAGCGCTGTTTGTCACGCACTCCCATCACCCCCTGTAGGCTGAAGTTGATAGTCCAGGCGGCCGAAGCTCCGCGGGCCATCTCACGCCTTGCGGCCGGATTTGAATGGCCTCCGTCCCCCCTTCACACCCAAAGGTCAGCATACGCTTCCAGCGAGGGCCGGGTCAAACAGGCTTCGCCTTGCACTGCTCGCACCCGTGGGGGTGCGCCGCCCGACCTTCCGTATAATCGGAACCAGGTTCGCCGAGACATCCGGCGAAGGCCTTCCACAGCGCTGGATCCGACAAGAGGGCAAGAGGTGGTTGAAATATGAGCGGCCGGTTTAGGTCAGAGTTCCTCACCAACCTCGAGCAACCCATGCCGTTGCCCGAGAAGCTGTCGAAGCTCATCCGAAATCTGTGGCGTCGGGTGGTGTTGCGACAGACGTGTTGCGGCCACGACGGTGAGCCGGGGTGCTGAAAAGCTTCCGACCCGTCCCGTGAGGGCGGGCACTCGCACTCGCATCCGCACTAGCTTGTGAAACACCGAGGGGGCGGGACGGCTTGGCCGTCCCGCCCCCTCGCTCTACCGGCACCGCTGCCGGCAAATCGTTGATGTTAGGAGGTTACGGCGCCGCCGTCGTGGTAGCGCCGGACACTGTAGTCGCCGTTGAGGAAGCCGTGGTCCCCGTTGTTACCGGCGCCGTCGTCTCGGTGCTCACGGGCTGCGTCACTTGCGTAGTTTGAACACCGGATGTCGTGGCGGACCCGGCAGCAGTGGTCGTGGCACCCGCGGACGTCACAGTGGTGGAGGCCCCCGTCGTCGTGGTGGTGGTGGTCTCCATCCCTGTCTGGAGGGTCACGCCGATCTGCTTTTTCATCTTGGCGATCCAGGCGAGCCAAGCCTCACCCTTCTTCGTGTTCAGGAGGGTGGTGGTGATGTCCGACTTGACCTCGGCCAACGTGGATTGCTTGGCCGGAGTGATGGCCGTCACCTCGATGATGTGGTAGCCATACTGCGTCTTCACCGGCTGTGAAATCTCGTTGAGCTTGAGACTGAACACCGCCGTCTCGAATTCGGGCACCATGACGCCTTTCGCCACGGACCCGAGATCGCCGCCCTTGGCCTTCGAACCAGCGTCGTCAGAATACTTGGCCGCCTCGGTGGTCCAGTCGGCTCCTCCAACCAGATCGGCGCGGACTTTCTGGGCTGTGGCCAGAGCGGCCGCCCAATCCGCTTCGGTGGCGGCCGCGGTCGTGGTAGTCGAGGCACCGGCAGTAGTGGAGGTCGTGCTCGGCTTGACCGGCGCTATCAGGATGTGCCGGACATTCCGGGTCTCATCCGTGAAGTAACTCGTCTTGTGCGCATCGTAGTACGCGGACACCTCCGCGTCGGGAACTGTGGTGACGGTTTTCGTGACTTCGTCGTAGGCTTTCTGCAGCAGCAGAGACTCTCTATAGCTGGCCTTCAGTTGGTCCACAGTCACGTTCTGCGCCTTGAGGGCAGCGTCGAACTTAGTCTGGTCTCCACTGAAGTTGTTCTTGAGGATCGAATCGATCTGATCCTGGACTTCCTTGTCGGTCACGCTGATCTTGAGAGCAGTGGATTGCTCCTTCACCATCTCGTACGTGACCATATAGTCGAGGACGCTCCGTTGGAAATCCTTGTAGGCCGCGGGATCCGTGGCCTTGTCGGGCACTTGGCCCGCGTACTGCGCCTGGAAGTCGGCAACCCGCTTGTTGAACTGGTCCACAGTGATGACGACTTTTCCCACTTTTGCCATGGCGCTCGATGGCAGCTTGCTCCCGGTCCCGCATCCGGCCGCAGCCACGGCGACCAGGGCGAAGATGGCGACGAGCCCGATGACGACGGCCGAGTATCTCTTTGTCACAGAAACCTCACTTAAGCTGCTGGAAAGAGCCTGCAATAACGATTCAGGAGTATAACACCCGGAGTTCGCATGAACCTCCCGGCCTAGGCGACGGTTTCAACGACTCCGCCTCGTCCTTCTTTCGCGACCCCATGAAGGTAGAGCGTCAGCAGGGAGACCACAAAAGCAAGGAACGCCGCGAGACCGATCGCGACCCGGAAACTCGACGCGGCTGCCAACGGCCCAACTAGGTAGGGAAAGATCAGCCTCCCGACACCGGATACAAAGATGATGGCCGAGAACACGACTCCGGCGTGCCACCGGGGAAACTTGGCCGAGTAGCTGCAGATCAGCGGGTACGACGTGGAGGCTCCCAGGCCGGCGAAGAAGGCGAAGGTGCCCGTGAGCGCCTGGCTAGGCGACACCGCGATCCCGAATGTGAACAGCGCCATCGTGGCCGTGCCCACGAAAAGGATCCGCGAAGTGGCGAACCTGTGCGTGAACGGTTGAGCGAGAAGCCGCCCGGACACGATGCCTACCCACAGGAGCGCTACCGCCACGCTCGCCCAGGTTTTGCTGGCGCCCAGGGTATCGATTTCGAACTTCGCCAGCCAGACATTGAGTATGAACTCGGCACCGATATACGCGAAGGCGGCGGCGGCGACCGTCGTGAAAAGCTTGGGGTTGAAACTGATCACGTCTTTCACTTGACGGAGGCGCAAGTTCTCCCGGTCGGGGATGTCGGGGAGAGGCAGCACAGTGAGCAGCACCGCCAGGACCAGCGAAAAGCCGGCCTCTCCGGCAAACACCCACCTCCAGGAGGAGCCCGCGCCAAGGACCACTCCTATGACGATGGGGGTGATCATCATCCCCAAGGCGAAGAAGAGAAGCAGCTGCAGCATCGCCCGCGCCGCCCCGTGCTTCACCTTGTACCCCACGAGCATCCCCGGGATGGTATTGAGGAACACACAGCCGAGCCCCACGAAAAGGTATGCGCTGACCAGCGACCAAAGGCCCCGGGAGAGCGTCGCGGAGGCCAAGAGGGCGACCGTCTGGAGCCACGTGGCGATCGCCAACGACCGCTTCACCGGTACGCGAGCTAAGACGAAGTTGAGCAGGAGGATCCCGAACAACTGCCCCAAGGCGAATCCCATGGAGATGAACCCGCCCTCCGAAACAGGGATGTGGAGCCCACGGAGGATCGGGTCGAGCAGCGGCCCCAAGGAGATCGCGACGACTCCCACCATGAACGAAGTGGGGAACAGCGACCACCGGCGAAGAGGTCCGAGCTCAGTCTTAGATTCGGATGAAGTCACGTCAGCCAGTATGGGAGCCTGCCCCTCAGAAGGCAAGAATGTACAATGGGCGTACTCTGAGCCTGGCGACCGTTGCACCTTCGCTTGTCTGGGGATAGGCGCGTACCAGACTGCCGGGGTCGGTGGCTGCCTAGCCGGTCACCCCCAGCTGAGCCGCATTCTTCTCGTAGAGCAACTCCTGCTCCGCCTCGGACAGTCCCCGTCCACCCAGGAAGGCGAGGCACTCGTTCATCTTCCCGTAGGGATGGTCCGATCCGAAAACGATCCGCTCCATGCCCATGGCCTCCCGGCTGCAGTTGAACGCTGCCGGTAGGTAGTTGCAGCTGGTGGAGACCCAGGTGTTATCTCTGAGGTATTCGCTCGGTTTTCTCTTGAGCGCCACGAACGCTCCAGCATCGCCTGCTACGTGCGAAAAGTTGGCGGCAAAATCGAGACGATCGAGCAAGAAGGGGAGTCCTTCGCCGTAGTGGCCGATGACCACTTTCAGTTTCGGGAACGCGTCCATGGCGCCGCTCATGATGAGCCGGATCATGGTCAGACAAGTCTCAGCGCCAAACCCGAAAGAGGGGCCGGCGAGGGCTAAGCCGTACGTCCAGAACTCCTTGATCATGGGCACCGTGGGATGAAGGTAGATCGGGATGTCCAACTCCTCTGCCTTGGCAAGCAGCGGCCAATACCTCTTCTCGTCAAGGTACGAGTCGCCGTAATTGCAGTGGGTCTTCCAACCGATGAACCCCAGTTCTTTGACCGCGCGTTCCAACTCCTTGACGGCCGATTCGGGATCTTTCGGCGACACAGCCGCGTAGCCGCGGAAGCGACCCGGGTATTTGCCGATCGCCTCGGCGAGATCGTCGTTGGCCTGCCTCGCCAGCTTGGTAGCGGCGGCCGGCTCCAACTGCTCCACCCCGGGAGCGGTAAGGGACAGAACCGCCACGTCCACCCCCGCGGCGTCCATCTCAGCGATGCGGCCGGCGCCGATGTCGAGGAGCTTGTTCAGCAGCGCGTCAGGAAACGGCTCCGCAGCGTCGGCTTGATAGTAGAGCCGCCGGTTGCCCGTTGCCGCGTCCTCCGCGAGACGCGGGTAGCCCTTGTTCGCGTAGAGCGCGTCCACCCAGCCCTGAGTGGCAAAATGGGTCTCGAAGTCGATCTTCCTCATCAAGTTCCCTCCGTCACGTTACTGTGCGCGCATCGATCAGGAACGCCCGCTGCCGTGCGGGCCGCTCCGCGGGCTCACTCGTACCATTCAGGCGCTTTACGCCAAGTCTCGAACTCAGGCATGCTGTGCGAGTAGAAGAGTTCGGCGTCGTACTCGGCCGCGAGCGACTTGAGCCGTTCCAGTGCGCGGACACCCTTCGCCGGGTCCAGATGGAAGCCGCCGATGATCATCATCTCGAGGTTTCTGGGGGTCATCGCCGCATCGCCCGTGAACAGCATGGGCCTCCGGCCCGCGAGCTCCACCAGCAGGCTGTAATGACCGGCTGAGTGTCCTAGCGTCTCGAGGAGCTTGACCCCTTTGGCCACCTCCACGTCGCCACTCAGGAACTGGTACTTCGGGGCGACCGCGACCGGCGCGCTACCGGACGCCACGGGCTTGACCGATCCTCTCTCGAGATTCATCCCGTGCAGTTCGGGGTCGTAGACGAGGTCCGAGTAGCTCATGCGCTCGAAGAGCTCAGGATTAACGGCCTGGGCATATTCCTTCTCATGAACCATGAAGAGGGCGTTCGGGAAATGCTTGTTGCCGCCGCAATGGTCGATGTGCAGGTGCGAGTCGATGACGTGCGTCACGTCCTCGGGGACGAGCCCGAGCTTCTGGAACTGTCCGGGCAATGTCTGATCGAGCGTCTGGAGCGGCTGATCGCCCGATACGTATGTCTGCATGTGCTGGAGGTCGTACCCCGTGTCGTAGACGAACAGGCCTTCCTCGTGATCGATCAAAACGCTGTACACCGGGAAGCGGATGTCACCACTGGGACCCCGGTTCCAATACACCTTGTAACCGTCGATGGCGAGCGAGCCCCCGTCCAGAAGACAGACTCTCGTAGGTTTCACCGAACGACCTCCTTCTCCGATTGAAGCTACTATGAACTGCTCGGCCTGCGTCTGCAACATGAGGACAGGCCGCGGCCCTCACGAGACCGAAGGAGTGCCATGTACCCCGCGCCATTTGCCCTCGAGCGGTTCTTCGCGCGTCACGAATTCAGTGCCAAGTACTTGCTCTCCAGCTCCGATTGCGAGGGGTTCTCGCAGGCCGACCTGGTGGCCGGCGCAGACCTCGAGTCGCGGAGAATGTGGGACCACCTTCGGCTCGGCTACACCGAATCTGCCGGGCTACCGGCGCTTCGTGACGAGATCGCTCGAACGTATGGAGACGTGCAACCAGGCCAGGTCTTCGTGGCCGCTCCCGAGGAGTGCATCTTCTTGGCAATGAACTCGCTCCTCGAGCCGGGCGACCACGTGGTCTGCACCTTCCCGGGTTACCAGTCCCTCTACCAACTCGCTTTCGCCCTGGGCTGCGACGTGAGCTTCTGGAAGCCCGTCGAGGCTGACGGCTGGCGTTTCGATCCGAAAGACTTGGCCGCCGTGCTCAGGCCGCACACCAAGCTGATCGTGTGGAACTTCCCTCATAATCCCACCGGCGCCCTCCCCACTCAGGAGGAGTTCGAGGCGATCCTCGCGGTGGCAGAGGCGTCGGGAGCCACAGTCTTTTCCGACGAGATGTACCGGTTGCTCGAACCTTCGCCGGAGCTCAGACTGCCCGCGGCGGTCGACCGGATTCCCCGAGCCATCTCGTTTGCCGGCATGTCCAAGTCGTTCGGGATGGCCGGGCTCCGCATCGGCTGGATAGCAACGAAAGATCGAGAGGTCCTTGACCGCGTGGCGGCGCTCAAGGACTACACGACTATCTGCAGCAGCGCCCCGAGCGAGGTCCTGGCGCTGATGGCCCTACGGTCGAGCGAGAGGATCCTTGAAGGTCACCGCGGCCGGCTGGCACGCAACCTCACAACGGCCGAACGGTTTTTCGCGGAGCAGGAGCGGGCCTTCAGCTGGGTCCCACCGCAGGCCGGAACGGTCTGCTTCCCGCGGCTGCTTGTTGAAGACGGAGCCGAGGCCTTCTGCGAGCGCGTCCTGCGCGGCACCGGCGTTCTCTTGCTGCCCTCCACCGTGTACGGCTATGGAGACAGCCACATCCGTCTGGGTCTGGGGCGCGACGATTTCGAGGAGGGCACATCACGTCTCGCTGAATACCTGGCCGGCGGCCGCTAGGACCAGGTGCGGCCGCGTTCCTCCCCGGCAAAGCGTCAACCCAGCGGGACTCCCCCTCCGGCGAGAATCCCGCGGTCCTGGACCTTGGGCTCCCCGGCCAATCTGTGGAGCACAAAGGAGAGGCCGAGCACGATGACCGCGGGGACGGCGGTGAACGAGATGGCCACTCGGAAACCGGCCCATTGCGCAAGCGGGCCGGTGAGGTACGGAAAGACCGTCGATCCTAACATCGCGGCGACCATGACGGCCGAGTACACGACGCTGGCATACCACCCCGGAAACTTGCTGGTGTAACCCGAGATCAGCGAGAAGATGGCCGAGGCCCCCAGCCCGCAGAGGAAGGCGGATACCTGCGACAGGGCCTGCACAGGCGAGACCCCCACAGCGACCGCGAAAACAGCCAGGACGGCAGCGAAGAACGCCAAGAGCCGTGAAGATCGGTGGCGACGAGTCAAAAAGACGGTGAGATATCTCCCGACCATGATGCCGGCCCAGAAGAGTGTGACCGCGAACGCCGCCCAGGCGGCACTCGCTCCAAACGAGTCGGCCTCGAACTTGGCGACCCACACGCTGATCGTAGACTCCGAGCCCACGTAGAGGAATGTCGCCAGTAACATGACCCCGAGAAAACGAGGCGCGAAACCGGCCACTTCGCGCAGTTGCCGATATCTTAGATTCTCCCGCCCAGGGATGTCGGTCAGCGGAAGCGCAGCCTGGACCACTCCCATGACCGCGGCGAAGGCTGCTTCCCCCACAAAGATCCACCTCCACGAGGAACCCAGGCCCAACGCGGCGCCTATCACCGGCGGCGCGACGACTACCCCGATCGCGAAGACGAACTGCACGAGTAGCATCGACCGAGCAGTGTGCTCCCGCACGTGATACCCCACCCACATTCCGGGGATGATGCTCGGCAGGACACCGGCTATCCCCACCACCAGATACATCGCAAAGAGCGACCACAAACCGTGAGCGAAAAGACCCGCCGCCGCCAAGCCGATCGCCTGGACCCATGCGGACCCCACCAGCGCCCATTTCAGCGGGACGCGAGCCAGGCTGAAATTGAGCAGCAGCACGCCGAGCAGTCGTCCAAATGCGAAACCGATCGAGACGATGCCCGCCTGTGCGAGCGAAATGTGGAGATCACGCAGGACAGAGTTGAGCATCGGCCCAAGCGCGATGACCACCACACCGGCAAAGAACTGAGCGGGATAGAGCGGCGCTAGGGAGTGAGGCTGGGCCGGCAGAGCTACTTCCCGGCCCGCCACTCGAAGAGATGTGCCTTCCCATCATCGCTCACGTAGGCCACGTGGTTTGCCGACACCGCGATCGGCGCCGACGAAAGCCAGGGGGGATTGCTCACCTGGCCCAGCACCTGCTCTGTGCCGTTGTCGAGCCCCCGCACGACCACCTCGTACGCCGTGGTGTCGCCATTTTGGAGAGGCCGAAAGTAGGCCACGAAGGTCGGCGCGGTGGCAGGGAAGTCTCCATTCCCGTCCACGTCCCACGTGCGCTGGGACACCATGTTCAGCGCCTTCAGCCCTTCGGACCAGTAGACGACGACGTTGCCCGAGATCGAGGGTCGCCAGGCATTCTCGCCGAGCGACGAGCTCTGGACGTTGCCGAAAGTGAGCACGTGGGTGCCCGCGCCGATACCAGCGTCCGCTTGGGCCTGCTCCCATGCCAGGAAACCGTCGGCCAGGCTGTAAGTCCAGCCCGAGTCGCCCGCCACATAGGCGATGGCGGAGGGCACCAACTCGTCCGGAGCGCCGGCCGGACTGCCGTCCTCGTTCACGCGCACCCCATAGACAGGCACACGGTAGTACTCCTCTGGATTGCTCTCCAGCGGCGTCGACTCCGTCCACGTCACCCGCCCGCCGGCCACCTGTGGATAAGAAGGCTTGAGGTCGGGGCCTGCTACCTCCACCTCCGGGCCGTTCGGCAACCGATACGCGTAGACGTGCTGGTCGGTGAACGAGCTGGTGGAGTCGTCATAGTTCCCTTCCCACCAAACAACGAGGTCGCCGTCGATGTCGCTCGCGCCTGCCTGCTGTGATTTCACAGGGAGATCGACCGACTGCGAGCCGCTCATCACGAACGCGGAAATCTTCGAGGGGCTCTCGCTCCCCGACTCCATGATCAGAGCAGTGTCGGAGAGACTCACGCTCTGAACCGTCGCCGGCGCGCCCGGCACCTGGACCTCCGCCCATTTCCCAGGAGAGTCCCCGGGTGCTCCGGCAACCGCCTCCGTGGTCGTTGTGGGTTGCAGAGTCGTGGTGGGCACAACGCTCGTGGTCGTCGAGCTTACGACGGCCTTCGCAGTGGTGGTTGTGGTGACCTGCGCCTCGTTCGTGTCACCCCCACGGAGTAGAACGACGGCAAGCACGGCCGCCGCAGCGACGACGCAAATGGCCAGCACCGCGATCACGATCCACAGACCTCGGCGCGACCCAGACGGGCCGCCCGAGCCGCCGGTGGAATGGCCGGTATACGGAGGCGTGGGAAAAGCCTGGGGCGGAGGGGGCGGCG
>JADGPI010000102.1 GCA_017882525.1 Thermoleophilia bacterium | reverse complement strand
TTGACGACGAACTCCAGCTTGGGACTCTGGTACATCCTCACCCATCTGTTCGTGTCGGTCATGGTGGCGAGGAAGGCGCCGCCGTACCGATAGAACATCTTCACTTCCGAGTGACCGGGAAGCGGATACGTGAACGGGACGAATTGCTGCTCCAGCGAGTTGCCGCAAAAACCCTCACCGATCCAGCTGATGGGCGGACTTAGGATGGCTTCCGGCAACGTCAGGCGATACAGTCGCTGCTTCACCGGGTTCACGGCCGGTTTCTCGGCTATCAGATTGAACCCTCCGGATGCATAGCCCGGGAATTCCAGGGTGGCGTTGTACGGAGGGCCGTTGGCCGTCCCCCAGATGCTGACGCCGGGTTTTCCCAACCCCTGCATGGCTTGGAGTAAGACCAGCATCCTGGCGGATTCCGTGGCGTACGCCTGCCTGCAGTAGCCACCTTCTCCGCCCTTGGTGCCACCTGCCAAGCACGTCCTGTGGGAAGCCCACTCCCTGGCCAGAGCCCTGATCGTCCGCGCGGGAACACCGGTTATCTCCCCGGCCCACGCGGGAGTCTTGGGAGTGCCGTCATCCTCGCCGAGCACGTGCTTCTTGAATTCCTCGAAACCCACGGTGCGGGAGGCAACATACTCTTTGTCGTAGGTGCCTTCCACCAGCCAGACGTGGGCGATCGCCATGGCCATGGCCGCTGTCGTGCCGGGTCTATAGGCTATCCACTTGTCGCCGACCGCCGCCCCGGTGTAGTTGTAGAACGGGTCGATGATGATCTGCTTCTTGCCCTGCTGCTTAAGCCAAAGACGCCAGAGGGCGGATTCGTTCCCTCCATAGATCCCGTGGGTGGAGTCGGGGTCGTTGCCCCAATGGATCACCAGTTCGGTATGCTTCAGAGCATCCTCGAGCATGTCGTAGTGCTCAGGATTGCCCAGTCTCCAGTAGAAGCCCCAGGCATGGGTCGCTCCCCAATGCCAGCCTTCCCAGCTGTCGGGGTTGTCGAAGATATCTGTGAATCCAATGGTGTTGAAGAATCTTGCCCATGTGGCCGAGCGATACCCAAGGTTCCCCCAGTTATGGTGGGATGAGGCCCTCGACGTGATGGCTTCGGGGCCGTACTCAGCGCGGATCCGTTTCATCTCGCCGGAGACGATCTCCAGCGCTTCGTCCCAGCTGATCCTTATGTATCCGGATTTGCCTCTGTTTTGAGGGTTTCGGTCGCCGTTGGGATCGAAATCCACCCGTTTCATGGGATAGAGGATCCTGTCTTCAGAGTAGACCCTGGCCCTTTCGGTCAAGGCAAACGAGGCAACGCAGGCCTTTCTGAGAGGCGTGTACTCCTCACCGTCCACCTCGAGTGTCCAGGAGGCAGCGTCCGTGTCGTCGAAGACCAGCGGCCGCACCCGGGTGATCTTCCCGTCCTCCACGTGTACGCGGATCGGGCCGCCGCCCGTGCAGTTTACGAAGGTCTGCTCTGACATCCAATCATCCCTTCATCACAAGATCTACGGCTTATCAGACGGTGCGCCTATCAGCCATGCCACAGCGGTGGTGGAGAATCCATGGGTGAAGGTATGGACGTCACGAAGATACTTCTGGATGGGCACGTCGTCGTCGGCGGTACCCAGCCCGCCGAAGATGCCCACCGCATCGTTCGCGATCTTCAGACCTATCTCGTCGACATATGCCTTGAACAACATGCCCATCTTGGGGTCGTAGTTGGTTCTGGTCTCCCACGACCAAGCGGATTTCCAGAGGAGCGCCCTGGCAGCCTCGACATGCACTTTCATCTGTGCCAGATTGATGGCGACGTGCTCATGTTCGATGATCTTCTTGCCACCCTGGATCCGAGTCCTGGCGTAGTTCAGAGCCTCTTCGTAGCAGGCTCTGACCGTTCCCAGGTTGACGGCGGCGCCAAGGAGCCCGAACGGTGGGGGCGCACCAGCCCCGGTGCTCACCCAGTCCTTCTGCGGACCTCCTCCGCCTTCACCCTCGGATCCCCAGGCCTCGCCTTCTTTCCCGATCAAGTATCGGGCGGGGATGCGAGCATCTTCAAAGATCAGCTCGGCGTTGGGCAGCAGTCTCCTACCCAGTTTGTTGTGGAATCTGCCGATCGAGAACCCAGGGGCATCGTGTGGCATGAGGAATACGCTCATGCTTGTGGATATTGGGCCCTTCTTGTCCGTTCTGGCATAGAGGAAGTACAGCTTGGCCACGCCGCCGCAGGAGATGAAGTGCTTGGTGCCGTTGATGACGTACTCGTCGCCCCGCCTCTCAGCATAGGTCCGTATGGAGGCACCGGGCTCGTCGTATAGGTAGTGAGAATCAGTGCCGGCATCCGGTTCGGTCCGGGCCAGCCCCAAGAGGAAGGTGTCGTCCTCAAGGAATTTCGGCAGGAACTCGTCTCTCTGCTCGTCGTTCAACTCATGGACAAGGCGGGGCGATTCCGTGTAGCAGCCCCTGATAATGGTCGCGAAGCCGTGATCAGCGGCCCCGAGCTCCTCAAGGATGATCGCCAGTGTTAGGTAATCGACGCCCTCGCCGCCCCACTTCTCCGGGATAGCCGCCGTTCTCAAGCCCAACGCCGAAGCCTTCTTGATGAGATCCCAGGGGATACAGTCCTTGGGGTCGTGCTTGTGATCGAGCTCCCAGGCAACGGGCTTCACTTCGTTCTGCGCGAACTCCCGCACCATGTCGCGGGTCATCTCTTGTTCCTCGGTCAACCTAAAATCCATACCGACATCTCCTGCCATGCCTCGACGTCACGTCCCCTGCCACGCGCCGGCGCCGGACCCTCTCGTTCTTGCCGGCGATGGCCAAACGCCCGCGCTCGATGCTCACCGGCGGGCTGGCTACATAGTAATCCGAGTTGCAGGTAGGGTAGGCACTTCGCCGGAACTTTTCATGGGTGGCCGATAGTATGACAGCCACGTATAGGACAGTCCGTCAGCCGGCTCATCCGCTGCGGGAAACACCAGCTCTGATATGCACCATGAGCGCTCGGGCCCCCACCGGCAGGGGACGGTCGCGGGGGTAGATGAGGCTAAGGTCTCGGAACAGTGGCTGCTGGAAAGGGATGGCGACCAGCCCCTCGAGGGTCTCCGGAGCAACCAGCATCTTAGGCATTGGCGCGACGCCCAGACCCTTTCTGACGAAGGCCTTGGTCAACTCGGGATAGTTCGCCCGGTAGGAGAAGCGAGGTTCGACCCCGGCGCGCCGCAAGGCATCGGCCACGATATTGCTGGCATTCATGGTCGATCGGGGAAGCAGGATCGATTCGCCCGCGAGCATGCTCAGGGTAACGGACTGCTGCTTCGCCAGCGGGTGGTCCCGCGAGACCACCAGTAGGATCTCTTCGGTAAGCAGGCGCTGAGTAGCCGCTCGAGTCGATCCCCAGGGGGTCATGACGGCGCAATCGAGCTCTCCACTTACGACGGCTTCCTCGAGCTGGGCATCGTCCTTCTCGATGAGTTCGACGCTCACTTTCGGATAGGCGGCAAGGAAGGAGACTAGAACGGGTGTCAAGAGAAGCGCCATCACGTTTCCGACTGCCCCGAAACGCACGGTGCTCGGACCCGTCCCCGCCTGCTCGCGGATAAGACTGATGGCCTCATCGGTTCGGGTGATGATCGCCCGAGCCAGGGGCAGCAGCAGCTGCCCGGTGGCGGTGCACTCCACGTGCCGGCCGTATCGCTCGAATAGCTGAGTGCCGAGTTCGTTCTCCAGACGGGCGATCTGACGGCTGAGGGTGGGTTGAGTGGAGTGCATGGCTCGAGCGGCCCGGCTGAAGCTGCGGGCGTCCGCCACGGCCACAAAAGATTTGAAGAGGTCCAGTTCCATCTATACGTCATCGTAATACTTTGCGGCAGCCATGAAAAGTTCTGCCGAAGCGCTCCCCGGGCACCCGACTCGGACTATCATGTAGCCGGCCGGCCGGAGTTTGGGGCAGGTTCAGCGACGACGCCGTCAAGACACAGGCGCGTCCGGGTGTCCCCTTTTGAGAGAAGGGAAGACTGGTGAAAATCGTAGTGTGCGTGAAACAGGTGGTCGATACCGAGGCCGAGAAGAGGCTCAACCCCGGCTCTTGGCGTTTGGACCGCGGCGTAGATTGCATTCTCAATCCGTACGACGAATACGCGGTGGAAGAAGCGCTGCTGCTGAAAGAGTCCCAGGGCGGTGAGGTGACCGTGCTCTGCATGGGGCCCGATATGGCGACCGATGCCATCCGCAAGGCTTTGGCCATGGGAGCCGACAACGCGCTCTTGGTCAGCGATGATGCTCTCGCTGGTTCCGACACGCAAGGCACCGCTTACGTCTTGGCGGAAACGCTGAAGAGCCTCGAATTCGACCTAGTCCTTTTTGGAAGCCGGTCCACGGATGGGGAGACCGGCTGCGTGCCGGCGGCGGTGGCTGAGCGACTGAGCCTGCCTCTGCTCTCGTCTTTGTCGAAGGTCGAAGTGCACGACTCCAGCCTCACAGTCCACCGGGAGACAGAAGAGGGTTACGTGGCTTACGAATGCCCTACTCCCGCCGTTCTCTCTG
Organism: Thermoleophilia bacterium; assembly: GCA_017882525.1. GTDB lineage: Bacteria > Actinomycetota > Thermoleophilia > RBG-16-64-13 > RBG-16-64-13 > Chersky-299. The sequence goes on along the minus strand of JADGPI010000102.1, from coordinate 4,597 downwards.
TCGTCAAGGGCATCAACGAGCCCCGCTACCCGACGATGAAGGGCATACTGAGTTCAAAGAAGAAGCCCATTGATGTCAAAGACGCGGCCGCCTTGAATCTCGAAGCGTCCCAGATAGGGTTGTCCGGCGCCAAGACTCGCGTGCTGTCCGCCAGTGTCCCCGAGCCCCGGAAGGCCGGGGTCAAGATCGAGGACGACGGTGGGGGTGCCCGGCTGATCGCCGATTTCTTGACGAGCGAAAAGCTCGTTTAGAAGGGGGATAGAGACGTGAGTAGTAAGACTGGCATTCTTGTTGTAGCCGAACCGGGGCAGGGGAGGCTGGCCAATGTGACTTTGGAGAGCATCACTCGGGCCCGCGCGCTTGTGGGCATAGTCGGCGGAGCGGTGAGCGTGGTCGTCATAGCCGCAGAGCCCGCGCCGCTGGTTGCCCAGGCTGCGCGATATGGCGCCGGGCGGATCTACGTGGTCGAGAGCCCTGAAGCAGCTGTGTTTCGGCCCGGTCCGTTCACCGACGCGGCGATGGCTGCGATCCAGGCAACGGACCCAGCTCTTGTCCTCTTCGCGAGCTCTGCCAACGGCCGCGATGTGGCTGCCGGTTGTGCCGCCCGTTTAGGCGCAGGTCTCCTGGTGGACATCACGGGTCTGGAGGCCAAGGATAGCGGCTTCACGGCGACTCACCCCTGCTTCGGAGGCAGCGTGATCGTGGAGAAAGAGGCAGCGGCCAGCCCAGCGATCGCCACGGTGCGGCCGAGTGCCTTCGTCCGTGAGGAAGCGTCGACGGGAACTGAGGTCATACCACTCCCGGTGGACTTCTCCGCGAGCGGCCTTCTCACGAGAGTGGTCGACGTCGTCTGTGAGAACGCCGGCATCATCAGTCTCGAGGAGGCTTCGATCATAATCGCTGGCGGCCGGGGTCTCGGCAGCGCGAACGGCTTTGGCGTCATCCAGGCTCTCGCCGACGAGCTCGGCGCCGCCGTCGGTGCCAGCCGCGCCGTGGTGGACGCCGGCTGGAAGCACCATCAGTACCAAGTAGGACAGACCGGGAAGACCGTCTCGCCCAAGCTCTACGTTGCTTGTGGCATCTCCGGGTCGATCCAGCATCGGGCTGGGATGCAGACGTCCAAATGCATCGTAGCGATCAACAAGGACCCGGACGCGCCCATCTTTTCCTTTGCCGACTTCGGCGTGGTCGGAGATCTGTTCAACGTGGTGCCAGCGCTGACGCAGGAGATCCGTCGGCGCAAAGCGGCATCCTAGGGCCGGCACCGTGGTAATACGCGAGACGGCCCAAGGAGAACGGGGTTGACATACACTTCTGCAGTCTTTCTAGCGGTGCTGGTCATCGCGCTTGCCTTCTTCGCCTACACGTTGGCAACCCGGATCCAGTACCTCCTGCTCGGCCGGCCCGAGCCCCGGCTGGATCATCTGGGCAGGCGAACCGCCGGCGCTTTGGTCTTGGTTCTGGGGCAGAAGAAGCTCTTCAAAGAGAGGGTCGGGCTCATTCACTTCTTCATCTTCTGGGGCTTCATCGTCATCGCGTTCGGCACGCTGCAAATCATCGGGGAAGGTCTACACGCGGGGTTTTCGCTGCCGCTACTGGGCAACAATCAATACTTCTACCTGCTGAAGGACGTACTGAGCGTAGTGGTGCTTGTGGCGGTACTCGTTGCGGCCTACATCCGGTATGTCGTGCGGCCCTCCCGGCTGCTGGCGAATGCAGAGGCAGCGGTCATCCTGTCGCTGATCTTCGCACTCATCGCCTCGGAACTGATCTATAGCGGACTTGCTTATGCGCTCACGCCTTCTCATGGCCACTCGCTGGCCCTGGTAGCTAGGGTGATAGCCCGAGCCGCGCTGGCAGGCGGGGCGAGCGCGGGGGCAATGCGGATAGCGAAGGACGTCCTTTGGTGGCTGCACGTCGTCCTGCTTTTTGCATTCCTCGTCTACATCCCCGTCTCCAAGCACATGCACCTCATCGCGTGCCCTGTCAACGAGTTCTTCAGAAACCTCAAGCCTCGGGGAGCACAGATCAACCGGTTGGACCTTGAGAGCGAGGAGATCGAGGAGTTCGGCGTGAGCCGCGTGGAGAGCTTCACCAGAAAGCAGCTCCTGGACCTGTATGCCTGCGCCGAGTGCGGCCGGTGCCAAGACAATTGTCCGGCCTACCTGAGCGGGAAAAGTCTCTCTCCCAAATTGCTGATGACCAAGCTCCGAGACCATCTGGTCGAGAGAGGTCAAACCCTGACGCGAAGCGCCCGGGCATCCGCGGAGGAAGATTCCCCGCCGAGCATGATCGGCGACGTGATCTCGCAAGACGAGCTCTGGGCGTGTACGACGTGCTACTCATGCCAAGAGCAGTGCCCCGTCCAGAATGAGCACGTCAACAAGATCGTCGACATGCGCAGGAATCTGGTCCTGGATCTGGGCGACTTTCCCCAGGAAGCCAAGCTTGTGTGTCGCAACATCGAGAAGAACTCCAACCCCTGGGGCGTCGGCTCGCAGACTCGGGGGGATTGGGCCAAGGAGGCCGGCGTAGCCATCGCCGGCGAGGGTAGTCCGACCGAATACCTGTATTGGGTCGGCTGCGCGGGTTCTTTCGACGATCGCAACGTCAAGGTCAGCCAGGCGATGGCAAAGATCATGCAAAGGGCCGGAGTCGAGTTCTCAGTGCTCGGGACGAAGGAGAAGTGCTGCGGCGACTCCGTCCGCCGTATGGGAAACGAGTACCTGTTCCAGACGTTGGCCGAGGCAAACGTCGAGACCCTCAATTCGCTGGGTGTTACGAAGATCGTGACCCATTGCCCCCACTGCCTGAACACTCTCAAGAACGAATACCCGGCTTTTGGGGGCAACTTTGAGGTGATCCACCATACGGAATTGCTGGCCGAGCTGTTGAGGGACGGCAGGCTGAAGCTGGCTGACGCCGCGGCGGAATCACGGGTCGCGTATCACGATTCCTGCTACCTGGGACGGTACCAGGAGGAATACGAGGCCCCGAGGGACGTACTCCGGGCCATGCCAGGCGTGACGTTGCTCGAGGCTCGGCGCAACAAGGGCAAGAGCTTCTGTTGCGGAGCAGGCGGCGGCCGCATGTGGATGGAGGAGGACGCCGGCCAGCGTGTCAGCGAGATGCGCGTGAGCCAACTCTTGGAGAAGGCGCCTGAAGTCATAGGGGTTAACTGCCCCTATTGCTTGACCATGTTGGAGGACGGCCTGAAGGGCGTCGATGGCAGTGAGGCCCCTCGCGTCCTGGATCTGGCGGAGATGGTGGCGGCACGGCTGGACAGTGAGCCCGGTTCGGATGGAGGCGGAAGAAGCGTGAGTCCGGTCGCCGAAGGGAAACGCCATGAGCTAGAGGAGCAACAAAGCGTCGAGGATGCAGCCGAAATCCTTGACGAAACGACCGATAGGAGGATCGACAATGGAGCCGTTTGACTTCCGCCTGCCGACCAGAGTCGTGTTCGGCTCTGGTTCCGTTGCGAGACTGCCGGAGGCCATCTCTGGGCTCGGACGCAAGGCGCTACTAGTGACATACCGCGACGGGAGCATGAGGACAGCAGGTACCCTTGGCAAGGTTGTGGACCTCCTCGACGAAGCCCACGTGTCCGTGGTGGTAGACGAGGGAGTAGAGCCCAATCCCCGTTCGGACTACATAGATCGGCTGGCCCGGACCGCCCGCAAGGAAGACTGCTCGTTCGTGGTCGGTCTGGGAGGCGGGAGCGCGATGGACGCCGCGAAGGCGATCGCCATCGCGGCGGCCAATGACACCTCGATCCTCGACTACATGCCGGGCGGCAAGAACCCCTTCGCCGAAGGAGTGAATGACGCCCTGCCGATCGTGACCGTCACCACGACGGCGGGTACCGGGTCGGAAGTAACCCGCATCGCGGTCATCATAGACAGTAAGAACCACTACAAACCAGGCGTCGTTCACAAGAGCCTCTACCCGACCGTCTCCATCGTGGACCCTCACCTGATGCTGAGCGTGCCAAAAGAGGTCACCGCGGCGACTGGGATCGATGTGCTGTTTCACGCGCTGGAGTCGTACCTGTCGAGATATGCCAACCTCTTCAGTGACTTCATCGCTCAGGAAGCGTTGCGGCTGACTGTTGCGAACCTTGAAACCGCTTTCCGCGACGGCTCGGATCTTGAGGCCAGAACAAACATGGCTTGGGCCTGCACCCTCGCCGGGCTGTCCCTGGACAACGCCAACGTCGTCGCGATACACGGGATCGGCCAGTGCATCGGGGGCCATACCGATGCTCCGCACGGCAAGACGATGGCGGCCCTGGGGCCGGCATATCTTGGTTACACCTACAAAAGCAGTCCGGCTCGCTACGCAAGGATCGCTCAGCTGCTCGGAACGCCTGCAGAAGGCCTCACCGAGGCCGAATTGGCCGAACGGTCGTCCGCCGCACTCAGGGAGTTCCTTGCGAAATTCGACCTCGATATCTCGGCATCCAGCCTGGGGGTCACGGAAAGCATGATCCCGACCATAGCTAAGGAAGCCTTCTTGACCCTGCAGCCGCTCATGGACTCGTCATTGGCATGTCTTGATGAGGCAGATGCGGCTCAGATCCTCCGGCTGTCCATGTGAC
>JADGPI010000101.1 GCA_017882525.1 Thermoleophilia bacterium | reverse complement strand
CGGTCGCCTCCGTCGCTGCTGCTACGCCCGTCCAAAATCGTCCTCGAACCTCTCGATGCGGTGCATCGCTCCGAGTGGGATATCCACGGATCCGCCACGGCCGAGCGACAGCTCACGATTCTCGAGCACCTGGTACCCACCCCAAGGCCGGCGCTCCGCACGCAACTCGTCGACCACAGAAGACTCCTTTCGAGCGGCCGGCTCCCTGATTACCGGCAGCGCGACGTATCCAGGTGGTGCGACACCAAGTCTAACCGGCCTGCCGTCGGTCCGCCAGCGCTGCCGCACCGCCGGCTCCGTGCTTGGCGTGCCTTTGCATCCTGCGGCTTGACCGAAGGCCAGAGAAAGCATATAAGACCTCTTCATGAGAGAGCTTACTTTCTATCACTGGCTCGTGGTCGCGTGGATGGTCGTCGCGGCGGCCACTTTCTTCGCCTTGTTCTTCATATCCGCTCCTTACGGACGTTTCACCCGCGGAGGATGGGGCCCGCGGCTCAATTCGCGGATCGGCTGGATCCTCATGGAGCTCCCGGCGTTGCTGGCGTTCGTGATCCTCTTCGCCTTGGGCGACCACCACGCTGCGCCGGCAGGCATCGTGCTCCTCGTCTTCTGGTTGGCGCACTACGTGCACCGCTCGCTGATCTTTCCCTTCCGCATCCACTCGGCGCGACCCAGCATCACAGTGTCGGTGGTGGCGATGGGGATATGCTTCAACGTCGGGAACGGTTACCTGAACGCGCGCTGGCTCTACACGCTCGGCCCGGCGCTGAGCACATCGTGGTTCCTCGATCCCCGGTTCATCGTGGGAACCATCCTGTTCTGGGGCGGCTACGCTCTCAACCAGCATTCCGACAAAGTGCTGATCGGTCTGCGCAAGCCGGGCGAGAATGGCTACAAGATCCCCATGGGCGGAGGGTATCGTTTCATCTCGTGCCCCAATTATGTCGGGGAGATCGTCGAGTGGGGTGGATGGGCCCTGGCATGCTGGAGTCTGGGCGGGCTCGCCTTCTTCGTGTGGACGGTGGCCAATCTGGCGCCACGGGCCTACAAGACGCACCTCTGGTACCGCAGCCGGTTCCCGGACTACCCACCGGAGCGAAAGGCGATCATCCCCTTCGTTATCTAGCGCGATAGAATGGGGCGGGCAGTGGCCAGTCGCACCAGGCGCGACTCCTAGGGTAGAGGCGGAGGCGGAAGTGAGAGCAAGCACGAGCCAGGTGAAGGCCACGGCTCCCGTGTCGCGGAGTGTCTTCTGGCTGATGATCTCGCTCATTGCCTGGGAGCTGTTTCAAGGGCTGCGGGCCGGGGCGTCGCTACCGGCTGGATCCTGGGCTGTGGGCATCGTCGATCTGCTCTTCTTGGTGCTGATCCCTGGGGTGGCCGCTTTCGCTTATGCGAGGCTTTTCTTGGTGGTCACCCAAACAGCACGCGGCTCCATGAACGTCTACTCCACCATCTCCAGCCCTTGGGCATGGGTCTTTTGGGTCGGACTGGGCATCGGGCTGGTGGGCCACGGGATCCACCTTGCAGCCCACGCGATAAATCGGGCCCTTCCGGACATCTTCCTTCAAGGCGAGTTCGCGGCCAAGATCACCTTCTTGGACGTTCGGGTCGGGTATTTCCTCCTAGGTTTGGGCTTCTTTCTCGTGAGTCTGGTGCTCTTGCTGATCGGGCAGGGAGCAGGCCACCACGTCTCCGGGCCGGAACGGGTTCTCTTCGTGATCGGTTCTCTGGCCACATACGGTTTCGTGACCGTCTATCTGGGCGTGGCGGGCCAGCAACTGATCCCGGCCATCGCCGGCAGCGTGGTCCTGAGCGCCGTTGGCTTCTGGACGCTGCCCCCGTACGAGGTGACACGAGACCCGATCGGCGCGTTCATCGTGCCTGGCACGTTGCTGGCCGGAGTGACGCTCGTCATATGGACGCTCGTCGTCGGCGGCCAGCCGGTCTGGCACTGAGAGCGGCCGATGTGGCCCCGACGGCCGGTCGGTGAGCCGCAGCCCGTCGGCGTGTGTCGCCCGCCGGCGGCGCACTACCGGCGGTGCGGCCCCGCGACTCCCTGTAGGAGCCCTTTGATATAATCGCGCCCTGCTTCAGACCGCTAGAGCAGTGCGGAGTGGTGTCCGAGTTGGCTGAAGGAGCACGACTGGAAATCGTGTGGGCGGATTAACCCGTCTCGAGGGTTCGAATCCCTCCCACTCCGCCATTATTACGGCCCGGCGGCCAGGGAAACGAGAAGGCCCCACAGGAGATGAACATGCGGACTTTCGGTACGACAGAGGGTCGCCCCCGGAGTGTCGTTACCGCCATGCTGCTGATGGCGCTGCTTCTAGCGGCGGCTGTCGTCGTGTTGTCCGGCTGTGGCAACAGCCCTACGACCTCCACAGCCCCCTCCCAGACGACTGTTTCGAGCCAAGGCGGCGACACGACCACGGTCGGCCAGGGTGACGCTTCGACCACCACCACCTTGGCTCTTGGGTCTGACCCCGTGTATGACCGCAAGCTCAAAGTCACGGCGCTGGCCGTCCAGGCGCTCAGCGGATTCCTGCAGGACCAAAACGTGGCGGTTGACGACCCGCGCATCGGCCTCCTCTATGGCCTGCGCGCGCAGGAGCAGGCCATAACCGCCCGCAAGGCGCTCGCACACAACGTTTACACCACCGCCGACGCCGCGATGAAAGACATCTACTCCACCATCTCATTGGGAAGAACCGTAGCCACTGGCACGGTCCTCGCCACGCTTGACCAGGCTTACAAGACCGTCGAGAATCTGGGCGTGCCGTCGGCGTCACCCGACAACGCGGCCACCCTCCTCGACCAGTTCATCGCGCAGTTGGACCCGCTGATCGCGCAAGCCAACAGCATCTCGAGCTCCTCCACCACCAGCACGAGCTAGCCACCGGCCCACGGCGCGCTCGCGCCCACCCTTGCCGAGATGCCCTGCTGTATACTTCCCGCCGACCGTGCTAGGTGGGGAGATAGCGGTGCCCTGTACCCGCAATCCGCTACAGCGGGGCTGAATTCCCACCCTAGGAGCGGGCCTGTGAGGTCTGACGTCGGTAAGTGGCGTTGACGGCCGGGTCCTGCGCAATGGAACTCCGCGAACCGGGTCAGGACCGGGAGGTAGCAGCCCTAAGCGGACTCTTTCATGTGCCGCGGGGTAGCTTGGCTTGAGCTGGCTACCGGCGGGCGCTCGGAGGTCTGTCTTCGAAGGTGGGTGCACGGTCGCTTTTTTCATTTCACGCCTGCTATCTGCCAATGGCGAGGAACCGAGCCCTCCACCCCGGCTGATATAATCGCGCCACTTCGCAACCGCACCGTCCGGCGCCGCTCCGCCGGCAGGGCTCGTCCAGCTTGCCGCCTCGGCAGCGCCCTTCGGCGCGACGCAACAGCGCGGCAAAGGAGTCACCCGGCGCATGTCTGTCTCCCTGTATCGCAAGTACCGCCCCGCCCGTTTCGAGGACGTCATCGGGCAGGCCCATGTGGCCCGCACCCTCGTGAACGCCATCAACCAGGACCGCGTGAGCCACGCCTATCTCTTTGCGGGTCCGCGGGGTACGGGCAAAACGTCCACGGCCAAGATCTTGGCGATGGCTCTCAATTGCGAAGCCGGACACGG
>JADGPI010000100.1 GCA_017882525.1 Thermoleophilia bacterium | reverse complement strand
GCGCCCATGCGCCGGCCGAGGTCCGGATCGCGCAAGATGGCACCGATGCGCTCGGCGGTTGCGGCCGCCAGTTCTTCCCGCTCCCCGACCCGGAGGACCACGAAACCGGTGACATTGTTTTCGACGGCCTCGGACACGCCCCCTCCTGCGGCGGTCACCACCGGGATCCCCTCCGCCATGGCTTCCAGGACCGACATGGAGACACCGCCCTCATAAACGGAGGTGACCACATACACGTCAAGATCCGCCAGCGTCGGTCGCACGTCCGACAATCGTCCCGTGAACCGCGTGACAGTCTCGAGTCCGAGAGCGGCCGCATCCGCTTCCAGCCGCGCCCGTTCCGGGCCGTCACCCACGATGACCACCTCGAGGTCGAGGACGCTGCGGCGCAGGAACCCCGCCGCTTCCAGAAGCAGCCCGACGTCCTTGACCGGGACCAGCCGGGCAACCGTGCCGATTCGCGGTGGATGCGGAGCGCCACTCACGCCCGCGGAGGCTCCACCGGGCTGCGGGTCCTGCGCCGGCGCAAGCTCGCGCGGCTCGGACGGTTCCAGCCCGGAGTGGATGGTGAGAAGGCGCCCGGCCGGATATCCACGGGCGAGAAGCAGCGAGCGCAGGTTGTCGGACACGCAGATGACCTTGTCGACAAAACCCACGGTCGCCCGGTCCAGAGTCCGGTACGTCCGGGCCACCACGAGAGACGAGTAGTCGAGGCCAAGGTCCGAATGCACGGTAGTGAAGAGGCACGGCCTCGGGCGCAGGCCCTGAAAGGCCAGCCGCACCGGGAGGTTCGCCCGCATCCCATGGGTGTGGACAACGTCCCACCGGGGCCCGGCGTGAAGGGCTCCGTGCCGACCCGGTTCGCCACCTGAAATGATGGCCTCCATCTCCGCCGGCCCCGCGCCGAGGAGGCGCCGCAGGGGCCTCACCACCGAAGTGTCGCGCGGACCATCCATGGGCAAGACGCCGAGAATCAGCCCCCGGCGCCGGGCTTCGTCCGCGAGGCCGCCCTCGCCTAAGCACAGCAGGCGGACCTCCGTGCCGGCCCGTTCCAAAGCCGACAGCAGGGGCAGAAGATGGCTCATGGCGCCGCCTGTGTCGCCTCCGCCGATGACATGCAGGACTCGAAGAGCTCTCACGATCCACCTTTCCCGGACGCATTGCCCGCCGGCTCGTCGAGCGCCGATCCGGCGGCAGGTTGCAGCGCAGACAAGTGTCGCTCGCTCCCCTGCGCCTCCGCGGGCCACCCTTGCTCGTGGTCAGGTGGCGAGGCAGCTTCCTCGCCCACTAGCTGAAAGCCCACAGAAGTGGCCAGACCGGTGAGGAACCAGAATCCCACTCCCACTATCAGTGTCTCCCAGACGCTGGCCGTCGCATTCGCAGCAGCCACTGCCATGAATCCACCGAACACCCCAGCAGTGAGCGCACGGGTGTAGGGGTCGCGAGTGTTCTTGTGGCTCTTGACCAGCCCCTTGGCCGCCCGCAACAGGATCCACAAGAAGAGCACCAGCAGGATCAGGCCTCCTTCCGCGGCCAACTGGAGGTAGAAGTTGTCCACCCATAGCCGGCCGAAACCATACATCACCGCACTCGTGCCCCCGAAGGTGCCCAAACCCACGCCGAACCAGGGATGCTCGGCGATGTGCTGAAGGGCCAACTTCCACACGAACAAACGTCCGGCTTCGGTGCTCTTGGTTATGTACGCGCCGCTGAACGCAAAGGTCAGCCGGTGCGTGAATTTCGCCGGCGCCGCGAACCACGCAACGAACGCCGCGATGAACAACGGGGCAAGATAACGCCGGTACGCCATTATGAGCAAGGCCAGCACCCCAACCCCGAGGCCGATCCAGGCCCCCCGGCTGAACGTGACCGCGACGCCGGCGAGAAGCAGCACGCAGACCACCGCCATCACGATCCTCTGGACCGCTTTCAACCTGGCCAACGCCAGACTCATCGATACCAGCGCCCCCAGAAGGAGGAACGCTCCCAGACCGTTGGGATTCCCCACGATCGAATAGGCTCGGGTCCCGATGGACGAAGCCTCGGTGATGTCGATCCAGTGGGCCGGCATGGGCGCATGAGTGACGTATTGATACAAACCGTGCAGCGCCAGCGCCACGCTGGACAAGAGAAAGACGGCCACGATCCATTTGACCCACTGCCTGCTCTTGGGCAAGAGGAAACCCGCGAAGAAGTAGAGCATCGGCTCGAATATGATCCGCAGGGCGAAGAGACCGACATCGTTGGGCACGCCTCGCACCACCACCGATCCGATCCCCGCGACAAGCGCCAGTCCCACCGGGAGAGTGAGCGGTACGCTCCACAGCTCCCAGCGACGGAAGACGATCACGCAGACAAGAAGCAAGACGATAGCCAGGATCAGCAGTGCCTCTTTCCATGCCGGCCCAAAACCCCCGAGGACTCGGCGCGCAACGTAGTCGAGCCATGGAAATGCCGCGATCGCCAGCAGGATCGCCTGGGGCCGCCACACGACAACCACCAGAGCTACGATCACGACCGCGGCGGCTACCAGAACCAGGGGTCCGGCCCCGGAAGTGAGACCACCGACGAGACCGGCAGCTGCCGCGAGAATGACAGCAGCGCCTAGCGGCCCCGCCAACCGTCGCCAGCTGAAGTCAAGGAAGCGGCCGCCTGGACTGCTTGCGAGCATCCCACTCCCAGCCCCGATCCGGCCGGCGCCCGGTGCCGCGGGCGCCAAAGACCGGCCTTCCACCAGCATGCCGGCCACCCAGCCGCCCCCTCGGACGATGCGACTGCACCGAAGCGCGAGGACAAGCCGCGGTCCTGCGCCAACGACGAGCAGGCCGATCACGAGCAACAGGATGGGCGCGACCAGACGAAGCCCCAGTGCTGCACCAGGGCCGGAGGCTTTGCCCGCGCCGTTCATCTCGCTCGAGATGAGCAGAGCCAAGCGGCCGCATCCAAGCCCGAGGACGCCTCCCCCTACCACCATCGTCCAAGCACCACTCCCCAAGCTGGAAGCGACGCTCACCGACCCGAGCGCCCGCGCCCCGCGCCCCACCGGGCCTCCACCGACGACCCGCCGCAACCAAAGATACGGCCGGGAGATAACCGAGGTGGAGAGGGGGAATCCAGTGCGACCGAGCGGCTGAGGGGCGATCCGCTTCAAGCCGAAGACCTCGCTCGCGGCGAACACCGGCCCGAGAATCATCCTAAGGCGCCTGAAGAACCGGCCCAGGAGCGACGAGCGCGCCGAGATCCCGGTCAAGAGGACGACTCGGCGAGCGGCCCGAAACGAAAGCGAGCTTTCGACGACCTTCAAGGTCGCGCTCGCTATTTCGACACTTTGGTGACCACAGCCGCAACCTTGAAGTTAGGCGCCCCCACGAGGTTGACCTTGTCGCCAACCTGCATGGCAACACCGCCGATGCGATCCAACTCACCGGAGGTGCTGACTCGGCTCGAGACGGTTATGTATACGTCTTGGTATAGCGGAGAGGGTTGTGTCTCGAGTTTCCCGGTGAGGGGGTTCACGACTTCTTCCTGCGACGGCTGGGCGGTGGCGCTCTTGACCTTGCCCAGTGTCGTCCCTCCATCGTCCCTTATGGTGCCGTGCGCCGCCAGCAGTACATCGACTGTGGCCTGGCCTACTTGCTCCACCCGGAAAGTCACCACGGCCGCTACGGTAGGAGAACTGGAACCCTGCGTCCGAACCACCGCGAACACGATCAGGGCGATAACGGCGAGCAGTACGAGGATATCGACGACATTCACTTTGCCGAAGATACGCCCTCGTTCGTCGAGAAAGCGGCTCATCGCCACCATCCTTGAAGTCGTGGTACAGCTGATACGACCACCGAATTCTATCCGAATCGGGAGGACCTGCCCACAGTATGCCTATACTTAGGCCACTTGCTTGGAACGATTACGGGCGGAACGCGTTCGTTTGCAGGCCAGAAAGACGAGGAAGGAAATGACCACACACGAGGCGAGCGACTCGACAGGCGCTGCCGGAAGCATGCCGCACCCGTCGGACGGGGAGGGCTCGGCGCCGCCTGCGGGGGGGGCGGGACAGTCCACCCGCCGGCAGTTTCTGGCACTTGCGGGTCTCGCCGCTTTGGGGTTGGTGGTCGAAGGCTGCGCGCCCTCACGCGTTGTCCCCGCCACATCGACCACTTCGCTCAGCCCCGGGGCCTTCGGCCCGGAGCCGTCGGCGTATCAAGCGCCCGCTCAACCCAGCTCGCCGTCACCGGAGAAGGCGCTCACCACCCTGACCGCGGACGTATGCGTGGTAGGAGGTGGGGCCGCCGGCATGATGGCTGCCACCGCGGCGGCGCGCCAGGGCGCGAAGACGATCCTCCTCGAGGAATCGTACGCGCTCGGAGGGAACGTCACCCGGGGGCTCGTCAACTTCGACCGCGTCGCCTGGGGCGGGGGCATGATGGTAGCCGGGCTGTTCGAAGAGCTGGTCCGCGACCTTGCCAACCAGGGCAGCGCCGTCTTTCCTACGGCCCAAACGGGATATGCCGCCCCGTGCGATCCCGATGCCCTCCGCCAAGCCGCGATGGCAATGGCTCAGAAGGCCGGCGTCCAGGTGCGCTTGGGGACAACTGTCATGTGGGCACACTCGGTCGACCGGCAGATCACGTCGGTATGGGTCAGAGAAAGCGCGATACTCACGGAGATCGCCGCGACCGTGTTCATCGACTGCACGGGCGACGGCAACCTGGGCTTCATGGCCGGCCACCCATATTGGCTGGGCGCTCGGGACACGGGCTTGCTCCAGGGACAGACCCTTATCTTCTGCGCGGGCCCGGTGGACACGGTCAAGCTCTGGGACTTTGCCCAGGAAGAGGGCAGCGCCGTGGAAGACTACCGCATCGTCGGGCTTCGATCGGTGATGAAAGATGTGCGCTCCGCCCCGGAGATGGTGGGCTCGCCGCAGTCTGGGATGCTCATCAACCGGAACATGTGGCGCGACACGGTCTCCATCTCCGCCAGTGAGTTTCACGGGAATCACCTGGAACCGGGAGAGCTGGCCGGAATCATCAGCGCGCTTCAGACCCAGGACATACAGATCCATCAAGCCTTGGTCGACCACGTGCCGGGGTTCAGAGACTCGCGCATCGTCCGCTTCGCCGAGAGGCCTTACTTGAGAGAGGGCCGTCGTCTTGTCGGCCTCTACCAACTCACGGTCGCAGACGTCCGCGCTGGGGTGAAACCTCCGGATTCCGTCGCCCGAGGTTACTATCCCATCGACCTGCACCTGCCGTCGGGGGCCACGCAAACCATGCTCCAGAAGGCGGGGGACTGGTACGGCATCCCGTACCGATGCCTTGTCGCTAGTGAACTTGATAACCTGCTCATGGCCGGACGGTGTATCTCGGTGACCCACGAGGCGCTTGGGTCTACCCGGATCTCCCCCGTGTCTACGGCGTTGGGACAGGCAGCCGGCATAGCGGCCGCCATGGCGGTCAAGGAACGCGTGAGGCCGGCCGACGTGCCCGTGACCGCCTTACAGACCGAGCTGCTAATGCAAGGAGCGCTTATCTAGATGCCGGGCGAGCTGCCCCGAAGCGACCGACCGCGGAGCCACCAGCCTCCCAGCGACCGCCTGGGGCGCGAGCGACCGACGGTATTCATCACCTTCGGGACCCGCCCGGAGGCCATCAAGATGGCTCCGGTCGTGCTCGAGCTCCACCGCCGTGGGGCCTTTCGGGTGGTCACATGCGTCACCGGGCAGCACAGGGAGATGCTGGACCAGGTGACGGAGGCTTTCGCGCTGCCGGTGGACCACGATCTCAACGTGATGCGGGAGAGACAGTCCTTGGGGCACATCACCTCGGCGGTGCTGAAAGGCATCGACCCTTT
>JADGPI010000099.1 GCA_017882525.1 Thermoleophilia bacterium | reverse complement strand
CTCAGGAAACCCGGAACCTCATCGTCGAGACCGCGATTCGTCACTTCATCAGTAAGGGATACAGGAACACGCGGATAGTCGACATCACGGACGAAGTCGGAATGCTGGCTCCGATCTTCTATCGGTTCTTTTTGACGAAAAGACAGCTCTTTCTTGAAGCCGTGGATAGGTTCACAGGTTGGATGCTGGAGTTTTTGGAACCCCAACTTGCAGGCGAGGAAGACATCGTGGTTCGCCATATGACGCGTGTGAGAGCTTTTCTGCGTCTTCGCTCGCTCGGACCGGACCCACTTACCTTCATCCGGGCGGAAGCCCTGAACGAAGATGAGGAGTCGGCGAGAATCATGGAGAGCACCTACCGGAAGCTCGTTCAGCTCATTGTGAATGATCTGACGACAATAGCGGAGAGCGTTGACGACCCCAGCCGCCCCTGTCCAGAAATGGTGGCATACGGTCTTCAAGGAGTACTCGAGGGCTCGGCCATGAGACTGTCCTGGGGCGCTGGGTGCAGTGATCGCGACTACTACCACACAAACCTGCGCATGTTCTTGGCCGCGCAAGCAATCTACACAGGCAAAAACAAGCCGCTTAGCGACTATGACGACCTGATCGATCGACTCGTAGGAAGCATACCGCCCAGTCCCCCTCGGCTTGCGGAATGGCTCAGAGACAAGGCGTATGAAACCAGTCGGCGACCAAGCCGGCCGCCGACAACCGGTGATCCGACAGAAGGATGAATCACGACCTCTCCTCAAGAGGAAATCATGCACGTCGTTATTGGCACGACAGGCGAACCTACGGCCCCGTGGCGATATGGCCTGCTTCTGGATATCTATCTTGCTCGTCCCTAAACTCTATGGATTTTGTCATTCAGGAATGCCATCATGGGCAAGCAGACGTTGAGCTAGAAAGGAGGAGGGAGTAGCCGAACGTATTTAGAGGTGCCAGCTCTGGAACAAAGACCCGCACGCGCTGGAGCCCGCTCAAACGAGAAGTAGCACCGGAGCGCACCGCAACTCAGGCCCCCCAGCTTTAGGGGTCGGACTGGCCGGTTTTGCCTAGTAGCGGCAGACAGAGGCTATTCGGCGGGTCGATTCGAGCAGTTCGACTAGGAGAATGCTTGTGAGCGAGGTATTCCCCGCCCGATGCATCGGACAGCGGTGCTGACCGATACTGACGCTTCTAGGATGGGGAATTCGATCGGGTGGGATGAGCCCTCGGGGAGGTGCCGTCTCACGCTTCGCTGGGTAAATGGACTTACCCGGCACTATTTGCCGCTAGACGAACGCAGATCGGGGGAATGTTCATGGAGTCAGAGGGTCAAAAACACACAAATCCTGACGCGATCGACAACCTTGAAGAGGGCGCGTCCCTGAGCCGTCGCGACTTTCTTCGCCTCGCCGGTATTGCCGGGGCCACGGTCGGCTTAGGCGCCGGTCTGGGTGGTCTCGTGGCAGCCTGCGGAGGTGGCACCACAACGACCACCGCCGGCCCAACGACCACGGCTGCGCCGGCCACGACCACCTCAGCAACGAGCGCTACGACTGTCACTACAGCAGCCGAGGCAGGGCGCGAAGTGAAGATCGGGGTCATCATCCCGAGCACTGGCGTCTTGGCACTCTTCGGAGTCAGTGACAAGTGGGGGTTGGGGCTGGTCCAAAAGCACCTCGGCGACACGTTGGTGATGGGCGACGGCAAGTCGCACAAGGTGACCTGGATATCCGTGGACACCCAGTCCGACTCCAACCGAGCCGCCCAAGTGACGTCCGACCTGATCTTGAACAACAAGGTCGACATGACCGTCGTCGCTGGAGGTCCTGACACGGTCGACCCGTCGGCGGACATGGCGGAAACGCTCGGGTCGCCGCAGCTCGCTGTCAACAATCTCTGGGAGGCGTTCACCTTCGGCCGCGGGGCAAAGATAGACACCCAGTTCAAATGGACGTACGGCATGCTCCTGGGGGTCGACCAGTGCGTCCAGGCTTCGCTCCAGGTGGCAAACAAGATCTCCACGAACAAGGCCGCCGGGCTTTTTGAGGCCAACAATGCCGATGGCCAGGCTTGGCTGACGCCGGGCACCGGATACCCGGACGTTTTCAAGGGCGGAGGATACAAGGTTGTCTTCCCGGGTCCATACCAGCCCGGAACTGAGGACTACACGTCCCTGATCTCGGCCTACAAGCAGGCAGGCTGCGAGATCCACATGGGCGGCAACCCGGGAATCGACTTCCCGAACTTCTGGAAACAAGCCATCCAGCAGAACTATAAGCCGAAGATGGCCATTGAGATAGTGGCGATTTCGACGTACGAGGACATGAAGGCCCTGGGCAACGTCGTCGTCGGGCTCACCCTCGGATACACGTGGCACAAGGACTGGCCGTTCACGGACCTCATCACTGGGATGACCAACACGCAGCTGGCGGACGACTACGAGGCGTCGCAGGGGACCATGTGGAGCAACATGATCACTCCCTACTCCCGCTTTGGCTGGGCCGTGGACGTTCTCAAAAGAGTCGACAATATCGACAGCAAGGACAGCATCGTCACCGCCATCAAGAACACGAAAACCGAGCTGATCACGGGGCCGATCGACTTCACCGCTCCGGTCGACCCGACCGGTCTCCACGTCACTCCAAACGTGTGCAAGCAGGTCTTGTGCTTAGGCCAAGTCTTGAAGAGCACGGGCAAATGGCTGTATGAGGCGCCTCTCGTCGCGGCCATCAACGCGCCGGCCAGCGTTACGACGATCAACCCGGTCCCCATCACGTATTCCTAAGCCGCCGGGCGACCGTCCTGCTGCAGCTTTGCTCCACGGGACTGCGTAAGGAGAAGCCGTGAGCGCGGAGGGCCCACGCTCACGGCTTCTTATTGAGTTGCCGTGCCCAAGCTGCGTTGAATGCTGGAACGCCTGATCAGAGCCAGGGCTGGGGAGAGGTTTAGAGACGCTTTTCCGGAAAGGACGGGAGCAAGATGCCACGCAAAGAAGCGTTTGCTAAGAACGTAGAAGTCATCGCCTACCATGATCTCGAGGGCAAGCCAGGGTTCCAGATGGCCATGCAGGAAGTGGGCGGCCGCTACTACCTCTACATGTCTCATTTCAGGCACTCGGGCTGGGCCATCCTCGACGTCACCGACCCGGCGAAACCGGAGTACCTCAAATTCCTCTCCGGTCCCGACAAGGCTGGCCAGGTCACCCTAAAGCTCCAGGTAGCCGGCGGGCTCATGGTCACCGCGCTGCAACAGGCTTTCCCCTTCTTGCACGGCACCTCCTGGGAGGATCCTTACGAGGAAGGCGTCTACATCTGGGACGTGAAGGACCCTGTAAACCCCAAGTTCCTCTCTCACTGGCAAACCGGCGGCGGACTAGGAGTTCACCGCTTCTTCTACGACGGCGGGCGTTACGTGCACATGGCGGCCTCGTGCCGCGGATTCACCGGATTCATATATAGGATCCTCGACATAGCCGACCCCACGAGGCCCGTCGAGGCCGGAAGATGGTGGTCCCCCGGGCAATATCTGCCGGGTTTCCTCAAGCCCAAAGAACCGCCCACTGGCGACGTCCTTCTTAACATGCTGGACGGCCCCAACATGCACGGGCCCGCGTATCCCAAAGGAGACCTCGCCTACCTGAGCTACGGCGGTGCGGGCATGGTCATCCTCGACATCTCAGACATAACGCTGCCCCAACTGATCGGGCAGCTCAAGCACCACCCGCCGCTGGCCGGCAAGCTTTCCGGGGCCCGCTGCCATACCGTCATCCCCCTCTCGGAGCGCCCGTATGCGGTCATGACGAGCGAAGGCGAACGATATCCGGTCTTCACCCCGGAGTTCATCGGAGGTGTGGCCCAGCCGCTCAATTTCATCGGCCTGGTCGATATTGCCGATCCCACTGATCCAACACTCGTCTCTATCTTCCCCTATCCGGAGATACCGGCGGGCTGGCCCTACAAGAACTTCACCGAGATCCCGGGCGTGGGCGCCGGTCCTTTCGGCCCGCATAACCTACACGAACCGCACTACCATCCTGCTCTCGAAGACCGAAACGACCGGATCTACTGCTGCTACTTCCACGCCGGCCTCAGGGTCTACGACATCAGCGACCCCTTCGTGCCCAAGGAGATCGCCTACTTCATACCGCCCGATCCGCAGAAATGGGCGTTCAACAACGCGGCGGGCGACCTTTTCCCGGGGCCCAACATCGCCACGACTGAAGACGTCATCGTCGACAACCGGGGTTACATCTACATAGACACGCTGCACCAAGGGCTCTACATCCTGCGCTGCACGGTGTAGGTCTTCGGCAAAGCATTCATCCAGGAGGTACCGCGTGACGAAGAAGAAGACAATCCACGACTTCTGCGACATGAAGGCACGTGGCGAGAAGATCGCCTTTCTCACCGCCTACGACTATCCGACTGCGCAGTTCGCCCAGGCAGCCGGCCTTGACATGCTGCTGGTCGGTGACAGCTTGGGCATGTGCGTCTACGGGTATTCTGGCACTGTGCCGGTCACCATGGAGCAGTGCATCGGCCACGCCGAAGCGGTGCGGCGAGGTGCGCCCGACACCTTTATCGTGGGAGACATGCCCTTCATGTCCTACCAGACCTCATGTGAAGTGGCGGTCGAGAACGCCGGGCGTTTCCTCAAAGAGGCCGGCGCAGACGCTATCAAACTCGAAGGCGGAGTCCGGGTGGCATCGCGGATCAAGGCCATCGTTGACGCCGGTATCGTCGTCATGGGCCACATCGGCTTGACCCCTCAAAGCAGCGGGCAGTTGGGTGGCCACAAGGTGCAAGGCCGCACACTGGAATCGGCGCGGATGGTGGT
This sequence comes from Thermoleophilia bacterium, assembly GCA_017882525.1. Taxonomy (GTDB): domain Bacteria; phylum Actinomycetota; class Thermoleophilia; order RBG-16-64-13; family RBG-16-64-13; genus Chersky-299. The sequence continues at coordinate 3,236 of JADGPI010000099.1, read as the reverse complement.
GCTGGACGCCCTCGCAGTCCAGGATGCGGGAGCTCACATGGTTCTGCTCGAAGCGATCCCTCCGGAAGTCGGCGCGTATATCACCCGTGCACTCTCTATACCGGTCTTGGCTATCGGCGCCGGAGTCGACTGTGACGGACAGTTGCTCATAGTCGCCGATGTCACCGGCCAGTTCCAGACCTTCACTCCCAAGTTCGTCAAGAAGTACTGTGACGTGGCCGGTATGGTTACTGGGGCGATGCGCGACTACGTGGCCGAGGTAAAAGCACAGGCCTTCCCCGCCGAAGAGCACTGCTACCACATGCTCGAAGGCGAGGAAGAGAAGTTCCGCGCCGAGTTTGCGTGAGTACGGACGCGATAAGCCAGCCACCGCAAGCCCAGGAGTCTCCGACGCAGCGTGGGCTGACTTAGAACAAAAGGAGGGCACATCGCAGGAAGAGCCAGCGAGGCTAGCCTAGAGGCGCCGAGTGATCTAGAAGGCGGGAGCGCATATGACCACGATAAAAATTGACTATGATGCCTGCACGGGATGCAGGATGTGCTTCAAGGTTTGTTACGTTGATGTGTGGCGCTACGACGATGAGCAAGACAAACCGATCGTCGCGTATCCGGAAGATTGCGTCCACTGCAATATGTGTGAACTTGAGTGTGCGGCGGGGGCTATCGAAGTCGTCTATGACTACGATTCGCCTTGGCCGCCGATCATCGAGCGCGGCTTCCCTTACACGCCGGGAAAGGCCGAGATATGAGACTCGACGAAGTCGGCAAGGTTGACTCTGCGGATATTCTGATAATCGGTGGCGGCATCGCGGGCCTCGTCGCAGCTAATGCGGCCAAAGACGAGGCACCCGACGTGGACATCATCGTGGTCGAGAAGGCACACGTGCCTTACGGCGGTCAGGCGAACAAAGGGGCCGGCAACATCAACTACTTGGCACCCGGAGACGACCACGAGAAGTGGATCGAGCACCACGTCAAGAAGATCGGCATATACCTGGAGGATCAGGACCTGCTGCGCGCCTACACTGAGGAGAATGTGCCGAATCTCGAGCGCTTCGACTCATGGGGCGGCGGAATCTGCCGATCCGAGGACGGTCAGATCATTTCACTGAAGTGGCTGCCGTATTTGCCCTCCAGTATGGCGGCCGCCGACATCGACATGATGAATCCTCTCTACCGGCGGGCCAAAAAGCTCGGCGTCAGATTCATCAACAAAGTGGCGATGATCGACCTGCTCAAGGACGGGGACAAAGTAGTCGGCGCCATCGGCTTCAACGTAGTCGACGGGACCTGCCACGTGATCCAGGCAAAGGCTACGTTGATCACCACCGGCGGGCAGAACTGGCGCGTGCAGCCGAAATATGCCGACCTCCGCGGGGATGGGTCGGCCATGGCCTACCGGGCAGGGGCAGAGATGAGGAACTGCGAGTTCGGCTCCTTCCACGTCATGCAGTTCGCACGGAGCCAGGAGATCGTTTACGGGGCAGAAGAGGCGATGTACAACGCTAAAGGGGAGAACATCACCTCGAGGCTCGAAGACAAGGAGCCTTCCGACGTCGATCCCTGGGCGTTTGTGCTCTGGTACAAAGAGATGCTGGCGGGCAACGGCCCGATCATCTCGAAGACAGATGAAAGCTACGTCTTCACCGTCACCATCCCCCGGCACCTCACGGAAGAGGTGTGGAAGCGGCCGGTCACAACGCGTTACTGGGGCAGGTTCATCGATAAGCAGCAGAATGCGGGCATACGGTACGGCGGGACGCAGGAGATCTTCCCGGGGTTCGTAGGAGAGCACGGTCCCATCAGGGTCGACCATGACATGATGAGCTCCCTTGCCGGTCTCTTCGGCGCTGGGGCCTCGTCCTCCTCCGGCTCCGCCTGGGCCGGCGCTGTTCCCACGCCCCCGGGCCGCCTGCGGGGCGGAGGCTTTGGGGTGGTCTTTTTCACGGCGATGAGAGGCGGGCCGGCGGCGGCGCGGTACGCGAACAACGTATCCAACGCCACCCGCGCGGACGCCGAACAGGCCGATTCGCTCAAAAAGGGGTTCATGGCTCCGCTCGGGCGCAAACGCGGTGTTCATCCGTTGGAGCTGGTCAAACAGATCCAGAACGCCATAGTCCCCTTGGGCTACTGCATGTACAAGAGCAAGGAACGGCTCGAAGAAGCCCTGGGAATGGTCCTCGACGTAAAGGCCCAGATCCCCAGCCTGAGGGCGACGGACTATCACCATCTCGCGGCCTGTAACGAGATCAGATCCATGGTCCATGACGCGGAATTGTTCTTCCGTGCGTCCCTTGAAAGGAAAGAGACCCGCGGCTGGCACATCCGCGAAGACTACCCCGAGCGCAACGACGCCGAGTTTCTCAAATGGATCATTTTGAAGGACAGCAACGGCGAGATGGCCCTGTCGACTGAGAGAGTACCCATCGAACGATACACGTACAAACCTTAGGATTTGTGCGGACCCTTCCGGCATTTTCCGTCGAGCTCTTCCTGCGTCTCAGCCCGAGGCGACCTGGCCTCGGGCTGAGACGCTTCCGCCGGAGATGGTGGCCCTCGGCGGTCAAGCAAACCCCTACCCTCAAGATGTCGAGGGCCGGCGCCTCCTCCGGCCCGGCCCGACCAGCGCCGCCGCCACGCCAAGCGCGCACAGGGCCGTGAAGATACCGAAGGTGATCCGCACGCTGGTGAGCACGCGCGGATAGACCGCGGGCACGATGGCCTCTTGGCCAACGACAATAGCCAGGACAAGTCCGGCCACCCCGATGCTGAGATTCTGCCCCGCCCAGCGAACCGTCGCGAGTGTGGACGAAGCCACGCCGACGTGCCGCGTCTCTACGCTGCCCATCACGGCAAGAGTGATGGGCGCGGCAAAGAAGGCAAACCCCAGCCCGAGCATGCAGAGCATGGCGATGACATACCAATACGCAGTTTCTTGACCGACAAACACCAGGCCGAGCAGGCCAAGCACGCAAAGACCCATTCCCGCGGAAGCGACAAGGCGAGCCTCGACCCTATCGGCCACTCTCCCAGCGACTGGTGAGAAGGCCGCCTGGACGAACGCACCGGCCACCAGCACGAAGCCCGCGGTCTGCGGATTCAGTCCTCCGGTGTACTGCAGGTACAGGCTCATTAGGAATGTGATGGCCAGGGTCGCGGCATAGTTGATGAAGGCCGCCAGGTTCGAGAATGCGAACACGCGGTTGTGACGGAACAGATCGACGTTGAGCAGGGGG
>JADGPI010000098.1 GCA_017882525.1 Thermoleophilia bacterium | reverse complement strand
TGCTGGACAACCCAGTCGATAGCGGCAAGCACCTGCGAAACGTCGGTGGCTCCGTCGGAAGCCGCTACCTTCAGACTTATGATCTTGGCGCCCGGGGCCACGCCCACGAAGTTGTCAGGGTTGGTCAGCTGCTTGGTCGAATTTGCGCCGGAGTCCCGTCCGGCGATGATGCCGGCCATGTGGGTGCCGTGACCAAACGTATCCAGGTTAACCAGCGTCGGCGATTGTGACTCGAACGAGAGGTCCGGACCGTTCACTACCTGCCCATTGAGGCCATCTTCGGGGACGGTCCCGGAGTCTATGAGCGCTATGCCGATGCCCTTACCGGTAGTCTTGTCGGCCCAAAGATCCTGTGCACCGATGAGCTTGGTTACCGCGTTCATGGTGTTGTAGCCGGCGTTTGACTTCCAGCCCGGGGTGTTGGGGTTGGCCGAGATGGCGGCCAAGTTCGGCGCGGCGACGTTGAGGGGCATGGTATCCCAGGTGGAGGTCGTCATTTGAAGCTTTGCGTCAAGCGTCACCGAGATCACGCCGGCGGAGCGGCGGAGGGTTTCTACAGCCCGGCTGGGGACGGCGGCGGCATAGCCGTTGATGATCCCGATTTGACGGGTGACGTGCCCGCCCAGGGTAGTGGCGAGTTGTTGCGAACCAAATCCGGCGCCCGGGTCGTCGCGTACGACGACGGGAATAAGTCCGTTGGCGGGAATGAGTTCGTCGGAGAACGAGGTGGAGACCAGGGAAGGGGTGGGAGCAGGGATCGCGGCACCCGCATTATTGGCAGCGAAGAACAGACCTCCGGCAAGGACACCCGCCAGAACCATACTCGCTGCGACGAGGGCAGTGATTCGGCGAGACCAGGGGAACTTGTGAATGGAGAGTCGTCCGACTCCGGGCGAGATGCGGCTGCGTGGCTTGAACATTGCTCCTCCTTGTTATGGGTAGGCGCTCCACAGACGCCATGAGTATCCGCAATCAGTATCGGCAGACCGGGTCCCTGGCATTAGACGCAAACGCAAATAGTTGCACCGAGAGACGAACAAGTCGGCTCCTGCGCTTTGGCCTGTTCGTCGGTCTGCATAGTCTTCCAAAGGGGTGGGTACCGGTTGACATGAGATCAGGTCGCCTCCCTCCGCCGGGAGGTCACGGGCACGGGCCTGCGGTGGCCATTGACAACGGGAATGGAGCGGACATGGCAAAGGTAGCCAGGGAGATGGTGGAAAAAGCCGGCGTCGACGTGGACCAGCTTGTGGAGTTGCTGGTCAAGAACGCCGGCGCCGAACTGACAACGTACTATTACTACACGATCCTGAGGACCAATCTCATCGGACTCCAGGGAGAGACGGTCAAAGAGATCGCCGAGGTGGCTCGCGTGGAGGACCGCAATCACTTCGAGGCCCTGGTGCCGAGGATCTACGAGCTGGGAGGCAAGCTTCCCGACGACATGAAGACCTTCCACGACCTTTCGGCCTGCAAGCCCGCGCGCCTGCCAGACGACCCGCGGGACATTCACGCCATGCTCACGGTCCTCGTCGAAGCGGAGCGCTGCGCTGTGAGGGGCTATACGAACATCTGCAACATAACCGCCGGCAAAGATCACCGCACCTACGATCTCTCGCTTTGCATCCTCAACGAAGAGATCGAGCACGAATCCTGGTTCTCGGAGTTTCTTGGTGAGGGCCCCTCGGGACATTTCATGCGCCGCGGAGAAACCTCGCCGTTCGTGTCCAAGTTCCTACGCTAGGTTGCGGCGTGAGAGACATGACTGTGGAGGAGCTTTCGCGTTTCGACGGCCGGGAGGGCCGTCCGGCATACGTGGCGTTCAAGGGGAAGGTGTACGACGTGTCGGACAGCTTCTTGTGGCAGGGAGGCCGCCATGAGGCGATGCATGAGGCGGGCAAAGACCTAACGGACGAGCTGCCGTCGGCCCCTCACGACGAGAGCACGCTCGAGACCTTCCCGGAGGTGGCGCGGCTACTCCCAAGCGGCGCCTGAGGGTGCGGGCCGAATAAGCCGGAGATCTCCGGCCTGGGTCCGGGTTCCGCGGGCCTGTCTTTGATATTGTTTCTCGACTTAGCTCTGTCCAGGGGATTCTGCCAGGAGAAACGCATGATCGTCACCACGAAAGAACTCTTCAAGGCCGCCTACGGCAAGTTCGCCGTCGGCGCCTACAACATCAATAACATGGAGCAGACTCTCGGTCTCTTCCGGGGCAATTTGGACTCCGAGGCTCCGTTCATCATCCAGATCTCCCGGGGTGCCCGCACGTACGCCGACAAGCGCATGCTGGAAGCCATCATCCAGGCGGCCGACGAGATCTTCCCCGAAGCCATCTTCGCGGTCCACCTTGACCACGGCGATCTCGAGACCTGCATGGACTGTATCCAGAGCGGCTTCTACTCCTCGGTCATGATCGACGCCTCCAGTAAGCCCCTTTCTGAGAACATCGCCGTCACGCACCAGGTGGTGGCGGCCGCTCACGCCCGAGGCATCTCGGTGGAGGCCGAACTCGGCCAGTTGGGTGGGGTGGAGGAGCACGTCCAGGTGGACGAGAAGAACGCCAACCTCACCAACCCCGCCGAAGCAGAGGCGTTCGTGAAAGAGTCCGGCTGCGACAGCCTGGCCGTGGCCATCGGCACCAGCCACGGAGCGTACAAGTTCTCCGGGCATCAGGGGCTGCATCTAGATGTGGCGGCCGAGATCCAGAAGCGCCTGCCTGGGTTTCCGCTCGTCATGCACGGCTCATCGTCGGTGCCGGAGGAAGAAGTGGCCCGCATAAACGCCGCCGGGGGTGACATCAAAGGCGCCAAGGGAGTCGATGAGAACGAGTTCGCCAGGGCCGTGCCACTGGGGGTCACCAAAGTCAACATCGACACCGACGGCCGTCTGGTATGGACCCGCGTCCACCGCGAGTTCTTCCGCGATCACCCGGAGAAGTTCGACCTGCGCGACCCCGGCAAGATCTTCATCGCCGAATACGCCAAGTTCATCGAGCACAAGAACGAGAAGCTGGGCTCGGCGGGGATGCTGGAGCCTGTGCGGAAGGCGGTCGCGGGGTAGCTTCCGGCGTAGCTCTGAGCGCGGCCGCACTGGTGGGCCCGAGGACGACCAGTGTGGCGCAGGGACGGTAGTTTCGTGGTATTTTTCTATGCTGGCAGACTGGCGGAGGGGCACGGGTCCACCAGCCGTCCGGGCAGGCCGGCGAGGATACCTCGAATGGGGGTTGCGCGTCGGCTTCGTTTTTGTTTGGACAGCCGGCGTGAACGACCGCTGAAACGACGGAAGGAGACAAGATGGCGGCCGCTCTGACTGAGAACGGCGAACTGCTTGCCTGGTTGAGGGACGTAGTCGAATTATGCAAGCCTGACGACGTCTATATTTGCGACGGCTCGGACTCCGAATACCGGCGTCTGTGCGAATTGCTGGTAAAGAACAGGACTTTCACTCGGCTGAATGAGGAATTGCGCCCGGATTGTTTCCTGGCTCGCTCTCATCCCAGTGACGTGGCTCGGGTGGAAGACCGCACCTACATCTCCACTACTTCTCAGGACGATGCCGGCCCCACGAATAATTGGGCTGAGGCCGACGTGATGAAGCTGAAGATCGCGCGCATCTTCTTGCGGTCGATGGAAGGCCGGACGATGTATGTGATCCCGTTCTCCATGGGTCCCGTCGGGTCGCCGTTCTCGCGGATAGGCATACAGGTGACCGATTCGCCGTACGTCGTGGTCAACATGCGCATCATGACCCGCATGGGCTCCGATGTCCTCGAGGCGCTGGGCAAAGAGGGTAGCTTCATCCCCTGCCTGCACTCCGTTGGGAAGCCGCTCTCCCCGCTCCAAGGTGACGTGCCCTGGCCGTGCGAGGAGGATCCCAAGCACAAGTACATCGTCCACTTCCCCGAGGATCCGTCGATCTGGTCCTATGGGTCGGGCTACGGCGGCAACGCCCTCCTCGGCAAGAAGTGTCTGGCACTGAGGATCGCATCGGCGATCGCCCACAAAGAGGGCTGGCTAGCCGAGCACATGCTGATTCTGGCGCTTACCTCTCCGGAGGGAAAGAAGCACTACATCGCCGGGGCTTTCCCGAGCGCCTGCGGCAAGACGAATCTTGCCATGATGAAGCCCACGTTGCCCGGATGGAAGGTGACGTGCCTGGGTGACGACATCGCCTGGATGCGTTTCGGAGCCGATGGGCGGCTGTATGCCATGAACCCTGAGACGGGCTTTTTTGGAGTAGCTCCGGGCACGTCTTATGAGTCTAATCCCAACGCCATGGATACGTTCACGCACAACAGCATCTTCACCAATGTCGCGCTCACCGACGAGGGCGACGTGTGGTGGGAAGAGATGGGCGTGCCGGCGCCCGCTCACGCCATCGATTGGCAGGGCAAGGATTGGACCCCCGAGGCGAGCAGCAAGGCTGCGCATCCCAACTCGCGCTTCACAGCTCCGGCTGAGCAGTGCCCGGCGATCGACCCGGACTGGCAGAATCCTAACGGGGTGCCCATCTCGGCCATCCTATTCGGCGGACGGCGGCCGAGCACCGTCCCCTTGGTCAACGAGGCTTTCGATTGGGAGCACGGTGTGTTCATGGGCTCGGCCGCGGGTTCTGAGACTACGGCAGCGGCCCTTGGCCAGGCGGGTGTGCTGCGTCGGGATCCTTTCGCCATGCTGCCCTTCTGCGGTTACAACATGGGCGACTACTTCGCCCACTGGCTCTCCATGGCCGACAAGACGAAGAGCGACAAGCTCCCGCGTATCTTCACGGTCAACTGGTTCCGCAAAGACGAGAGCGGGCGCTGGCTATGGCCTGGCTACGGCGAGAACAGTCGCGTGCTGAAATGGATCTTCGAGAGAGTGGAAGGTACTGGCGAGGCCGTGGATACCCCGATCGGCCGTTTGCCCTCGCCGGAAGCGATCGATCTCAGTGGCTCGGACGTGCCACGCGCCGACCTGGAACGGATTCTGGCCGTCGACGTGGAAGCGTGGACGAAGGAGGCGGAGGCCATCGGGACCTACTACGATACCTTTGGTGACCGGCTTCCGAGTGCTCTTCGTGATCAGCTGGGAGCCCTGCGTGCCCGCCTCGAGGCCGCCGGATGAACCCACTGGCCGTCGAACTCAACGAGACCATTGAGAAACACGCACCGCAGGTCCTCCGTGTTCTCTCGGGCTTGGGCAAAGAGCTCTACTTCCCCAAGGGCATACTCACCCAGACCGCGGAGGCGAAGCAAAGGGCGACGCGTCACAATGCGACCATCGGCGAGGCGCGCGAGTGCGGGCATTCCATGGGCCTACCTGCGATCATGCGCCACTTCGCAGACCTAGGGCCCGACGACGTGCTTCCGTACGCTCCTTCGGCGGGGCGGCCCGATCTCCGCGCCAAATGGCGGGAGGAGATCCGCGAGAAGAATCCCTCCCTCGGGGATGGTCCCATCAGCCTCCCAGTGGTCACGACCGGTATCACCCACGGCTTGAGCACCATCGCCGAACTGTTCCTGGATCCGGGCGACCTCGTTCTCCTTCCCGACAAGCTATGGGGCAACTATAACCTGATCTTCGGGGTCAAGAGAGGGGCCGAGATCAAGTCCTACCCGCTCTTGACGAGCGGGGGAGGCTTCGACCTAGACGGCTTTCGCCGGACACTGTTTCAGCACAGCGGCAGAGGCAAGCTCTTCGTGCTTTTCAATTTCCCGAACAACCCCACCGGCTATACGGTCACCGAATCGGAAGCAGATGCCATCGCCGAGGCTCTGGCCTCGACGGCGGACGCCGGCTGCGATGTGGTGGCAGTGTGCGATGACGCATACTTCGGTCTTTTCTACGACGCCGAGGTCCTGAAGGAGTCGCTGTTCACCAGGCTGGCGAACGTCCATCCGCGCGTGCTTGCCGTCAAGCTGGATGGTGCGTCCAAGGAAGACTTTGCCTGGGGGCTGAGGGTCGCTTTCATAACCTACGCCACTCCTGGTGGCGAGGGCATGTATGAAGCGCTGGAGAAGAAGACGGGCGGGTGTATCCGAGGGGGCATCTCGAACTCCCCGAACCTCTCCCAGGCGCTCCTTCTGAAAGCCATGGGCGACGCGACCTACCGGGCAGAGAAGCAACAGAAGTTCGAGGTCTTGGCCCGCCGCGCCAGGAAGGTCAGGGAGATCCTCGCGCACGAGCGGTTCAGCGCCGCGTGGGATCTTTACCCCTTCAATTCCGGCTATTTCCTGTGCATCCGTCTGAGAAGCCTCGAGGCTGAAGCCTACCGGCTGCGACTGCTCGACTCGTACGGCGTGGGAGTCATCTCCACGAGCGACACCGACATCCGCATCGCGCTCTCTTGCGTGGATGAGGGTGATCTCGACGACTTGTTCGAAGTGATGCTGCAGTGCGCCACAGAGATGATGGCGGCATAGCCTGCCGATTGCTGCCCGAGTTTCTGGACAGGGCCGAATTGCGAGGAGCGGGGAAACTGAAGACCAAAGGGCAACTCGAAGCCGAGATCAGCGACGCGATCGTCAGATTCGAGCTCGAGTACATGGGGCGCGGTCCCGAAGAAGCCAAGACCTATCTGGTCGAGGATATGGCTATCGTGCGTCTGCGGGGCGTCCTGACACCGGCCGAGAAACATTTGGCCGGCGCGGATGCCGCGAGCGACGGACCGGGGCTCGTGAAAGAGGTGCGCCGCCAGCTTATCGAGCAGGCTCGACCGCTCCTCGAGGCGATCATTCTGGACGTCACCGGTGAAGAAGTCCGCAGCATCCACACGGACATCAGCACGCGCACAGGGGAGAGGATCATCGTATTCTCCCTGGAGGGCCCGACGCGTTTCGCCGCCGACCCGCGCGCTTAGGGTCCGGAGCCCGGTTGCAGACTCCCAGCCTCGAGCGCCACGGTGCGCAGTTAGGAGGCGGCCGTCCGAAGCTCCGCCCGGGGATTCCACTTCCACATGAGCGGGATCCCGATCGCGGCTACTACACCCATCGCGGCTAGGCCCACCGATGTGCTCCGCGGCCCGTGCATGGCTACGCTCGCAAGAGGCCACAACACGGCCCCCAGACCAAGGGAAAAACGACTCGTAGCGCCGAAAAGACCGAAAGCGAGGGCTTGGTACTCGGCTCCGAACGTCTTTGCGAACACACCGCGCACGGATGAGATGAGCGGGCCGGAGAGCAAACCGTGCACGCATGACAACGTCACGATCAGAGTGGGCCGGGTCGCCAGCCCGAGGGCGAACGCATTGAGGGTCCACAAGGAGAGCCCAATCAAGAAGATGGTCCTTACGGTGCTTAGGGAGGGCTTCAGCAGGGCCGTGAAGCCGGCTCCGACGCCTGCTGAAAGCACGGCAGCACCAAGGATGAGAGTGCGCGCAGTGCTCGAGAAACCAGTTGTGAGCTGCAGATGGAGGGGCAAATACAGGGTGAACCCCATGATGGCGGAGTTCATAGCGAAATACCCTGCAAGCAGCCAGCCGGCATCGTGTTCCCGACTGGCCTGGCGCCAGAGGGCAAGCATCCGCCGCAGGAGCCGGCCTTCGCGCTTCTGCGGCCGCTGGTCTGTGCTCTGCCAGAGACCCTTCGCCAGCACCCCTGGTACGACACTCAGCAGAAAGAGCAATGCGGCGAGGCTCAACGCTATGCCGTCGCTGTTCCCGCCGTGCAGCACGGTGTTCGAAACGAGAAGCTTGATGACGAGGATCCCTGCTACGCCGCCGATGTAGGCGATGCCCATCCCGATGGAAGAGACGCTCACGATGTTCGCTCCTCCGGCGGCTTCGAGCATCGACGCGTTGTAGATGAACCCGGCGAGCTGGAAGAAGTAGTTGGCCACCACCGCGATGATCACCAGGCCGGCGATGGCGCCCGTGGTGGTGTGCGGCAGAAAGTACAAGATCCCCAGAAGGATGGCGGCGACGAAGGCGCTACCGCCGTACCAGCGCCGGCGCGTAAGCCGCTCGTCGGCCCGCACCCCGATGTACGGCCCGCTGAGGGCTACTGCCCATGACGAGATCGCGGAAGCCAAGCCGAAGATGGTGGCCGGCACTCCTAGTTGGGTGACCATCCATGGGGTCAGATAGAGCGGGATGGCGAACTCGACGGCCATGTAGCCCAAGTCTGCGGTATACCATGCCGCGCGGTTGCGAGAGCGCGACCGGCGCTCTGCAACGTTCCTGGTGCGATCAGTCGCTTTCGCCTCCGAGGCCTCCCAAGCCGATGCCAGAACCGAAGCTTCGATGTCCTTGCGATCGTGCATCGGCCCAGTGTATCAGCGAGGTACGGCAAACCCGCTACCCCGAGCGCGGGAGCAGGGAGTGCAACATGTGGGGCCAAGTCCGCCGCTACCCGCTACAATGCTGTGGGCGTCGGCGGCGACCGCCGAAAGGCGAGCGGGGTCCATGCGAGACGCGCGGGTCCGGGGGGATGCGGAAAGCGTTGACTTGGAAATCGGAGACAGGATGACAGAGGGCTATCTTGGCGAGCCCGGCGCGCCGTCTTTCAGCGAGACCCAACGGCTCAAGGCCTGGTTCGTCTACGTGCCACCCCTCGTGGTTACCGGGTACGTCTGGTACATGTTCATAAGCCAGGTGTTCGAGGGCCGTCCCCAGGGCGCCAATCCGATCCCCGACTGGCTGGCCTGGGTCTTTGTCATCATTTTTGGGCTTGGCTTTCCTGCGTTCCTTGCGGTCCTGCGCTTTCGGACAGAGGTAGTAGACCGGGAATTGCGGATTCGGCTCATCCCGTTCAAAGCCAGGGTTATCCCTCTCAAGGATATCGAGACGGCCGAGGTGCGCTGGTACAGCGCAATGCGAGAGTTCGGGGGATGGGGGATCAAGGTGGCTCGCGACGGCAGTCGGGCTTACACTGCAACGGGGAGCAGCGGCGTGCAGTTGACATTGGCCGACGGCAGGCGAGTCCTGCTCGGCTCGCAAAGATCGGAAGAGCTGGAGGCAGCCATCAACGCCGGTCTGCCAAAGAGACCGAGCGGGAACTCATGACGATGAGTGGGAATCAGGGTGTGCCACTCGCTTCCCTCTGATCCAGGCTCGTCTGCAGCGGGCCGTCTGGCCATCCCTCCGGCGTGGGGCGTGCCATGTCCAGCATGATGAACGGTTATTTCATCGCGGCGATCTCAGGCGTGATCGCGGTCGAGGT
>JADGPI010000097.1 GCA_017882525.1 Thermoleophilia bacterium | reverse complement strand
GGGGTCCATCCAGATCACGGAATCCGCGGCATGGTCGACGGAGAACTGTGTGCGCCGGAGCGTGTCTTCGTTGCGCTTGCGCTCGGTGACGTCACGGAGAACCAGGAGGCGGCCCATGTCGGATCCACCTCTGAGACCGAGAGCAGAAGACACCACATCGAAGTAGCGCCTGGAGTCACCCTCGCCAAACGCGACCTCGAATTGCGAGTCGCTCCCGTCGTTCGTCAAATACGGAGCGATGACCACGTCGCCGAGGATCTCGGCAGCCGATGTGCCCATGAGGTCCGGGGCTCGATCGGCCAACATGTGTGTGGCCGCCGGGTTGAAGGTCACGACTCGTCCATCGACGTCGAGCACGAGCACGCCGTCTCTCATCTTTTGAAGCAGCTCGCTACGCGCCGTGGGAAGCAGCGCCGGGAGCAGGCTGAACAAGCGGAACCGGGACATCGCCAGGAGCAGCCCGACTCCGGTGATCGTGAAAGCGAACGGTGTCACGTCCAGCCCCCCTCCGAACGGGAGACGGGAGATCCAGAGGCCGTTCCCCACCCAAGGGGCTGCCGTGGCTATCACCAGCACCACTGCCTGTCTACGGTAGAGCTGCGGATATCGGAAGGCGGTCCGCAGAAGCACGTAGCTTCCCACGGCGAGCAGCCCGTAGGAGTAGACCACGTGCACCCAGAACCAGGGGCCGTGGACCGCCACAAGGCTGGGGAAAGATCCCGCAGTGCTGAGAGAGACGTCTCTCCACACCAATCCGTGCAAGCCGTTGGTGGCCGCGAGGACGACCGTGGCCGTCGGGATGAGACTGATCAGGGCCAACAGGCGGCGGCTCAGCCTCTTGGTGGCGCCGGTGTAATCACGCGCGAAAAGGAACCACGCAACGGGCAAGATGACGATGCCGAGATACTCGGTCTTTGCCCAGAATACCTTGCCCGCGAGGGCGGGGGTCGTGAGCTCGAAGGAATAGAGGAGCGCCCAGACCGCAGCGGCTCGCATCATGAGGGCGAACTGAGCGCCCCCCGGCTGCCCACGGCGGCGCCCACCCACTCCCGCCACCACGACGCAGAGAAGCGCCGCCAGCCCTAGCGCCAATGCATACGGCGAGGCCGCGGACCAACTGTGGAAAGGCGAGAACCCGGTCACGGCTCCTCTTGGGTTGGCGAACTCACTCCCTCACCTTGGACTATCGGCTGTTGCGAGCCATTGGGTGAGCGGTTTCTCCCTGGAGAGCCAGCCCCAGACGCCGCTCAAGCGTCTCGAAACTCAGGACGATAGGAGACTAGCGGGCTAGACGACCGGCTCCCAGGGTGGATCTGTGGACTTGAACATGAACAACCTCTTGCTGGGGGCCTTCATCAGCCTCATCGGCGTGGCGCTGCTGATGTATGGGCGAAAAGCGATCCGGGTGCCCCACATGGTCGTCGGGCTGGTGCTCGTCATCTACCCATACTTCGTCGGAAACCTGATCATCGAGTTCGCGATCGCCTTCGTGCTTGTCGCTGCACTGGCTCTCGTCTCCCGTCTAGGCGTCTGACGACTGACGGCGCACGGCCAGCCGCCGGCCCGAGGCACCGCCGCCAGCGGCGCGACCAGACCGCCGGCCCAACGTACCGGCGAGCGAGAAACGATCACAGGAGCATTGCTCGGCGATTCTCTAGTGAGACTCCTCCAACTGGAACTTGGCGCCGTCCACGTGGACATGGAAGTCCTTTTCCCACAGGACCTCAGGCGTCTCTTTATGCTGCTTGTCTCGCGGATGGACGCTGAGCTTCACCTGGTCGCCTTCATGCAGATTACGAGAGAGCGCATAGCAGTAAAGCGTCGGCACCGGGTCGTTCTCCCACTCGTGAAAACTGAGGACGGCGCCCGGGCTCGGAGCCGGGCGACCCGCCACCGAACACTCGGCTGCGAGCTCGCGACTCCATGTGTCCTCGGGTCCGGGTTTTACTTCAAACCTGATCTCGACAGGAGCAAAGGCGGCCCCTTCCGGATCGAGAGGATTGTCGAGGCGCTCGATCTCGGGCCACTTCACAAGCTCTGCCATTGCCACACCTCCATGCGTCTAGGTTATCCGGCTCTTCTTACCCCAAAAGACTTCCCGGCAAGCAACCTCCCCTCCTGTCACGCCTTTCTCGAGACCAGCCACGCGGTTGACGTGGTGTAGAAACGGGCGTTGAACAATGTCGCCGGTGAGCTTTTCCCAGGGCCGAACATCGCCACGACCGAGGAGGTCATCGTGGACAATCGGGGCTACACCTACATGGAGACCATGCAACACGGGCTGTACATCTTGCGCTGCCGGTGTGACGCGGGACCGGACCGCGGCGAGCGAAGGGCGCAAGGCCACGGCGAACGCGCGGGATCGGGCCGCCTCGTCTCGACGGCATTGGTGGCGGACCGAGCCCTAGTCCTCAGCTCCGGTCAAGTGGGCCAGAGTGCGCCGGAAGGCCTCGTCTCGAGAGACGATCGGGCGATAGCCAAAATCCCGCTCGGCCTGATCGTGGCGATAAGTGTGGTCTACGCACGTCTGGGCGACCGAGAAACGACTGATGTTCGAGCGCGGCGCCACAAGCTCAGCGACGCATGCCATCCCGTACGCTACCGCGTACGGGATGCTTCGGCGCGGCACGGGCAGGCCTAGGGCCTCCAGATACGGCTCCATGAAATCGAAGAGATTGTCGGCGGGATAGTGATCGCCGACAAAGTAGGGCCTACCGGCCACCCTCGAGCCAGGAAAGAGATGCTCCGCCGCGAGAACATGGGCATGCGCCGCGTTCTCCGAATACACGTGACTGAAGCGAGCCTTGCCGCTGCCGACGCGGATGTACTTCCCGCGCCGGGCCATGGCCACCACGTTGCCCACGTGATATCGGTCGCGCGGGCCGTACATCCCCACCGGCCGCAGAGCGCAGGTGGCTAGCTCCGGTCCGTTGGCGGCCAGCACCGACTGTTCGGCCAAGGTCTTCGTGCGGCAGTAGGGGTCTCGGGGCAACCGCTTGGGGTAGGGCAGCGACTCGTTTCCGTCGACGATCGGCCGGCGGCCATCGACCACAACGTCGATCGTGCTCGTATAGACCAGGCGTCGGATACCGAGCTCCCGACAGACTTCCACTACGATCCGGTTGCCACCGACGTTCACCTCGTCGTAGACCCGCGCGGGAGTCCGAGGGTCCCAGACCGCGGCCGCAGTCTGGAACACCACGTCCATGCCCGCGCAAGCGGCAACGACGTCCTCTCGGCACCGGATGTCACCCTCGCGCGCATCGCAGTCCGGATCTTCCACCGGTTGAAGGTCCAGAATGCGCACCTGTTTCCCTTGCCCGACCAGTTGCCGGGCGATCT
>JADGPI010000096.1 GCA_017882525.1 Thermoleophilia bacterium | reverse complement strand
TCGCCCCGAGCATATTGACCTGGACAGCTGTCGCTTGCTCGTGCGCCTGGGCAAGGGCGGCAAAGACAGGGTCGTCTGGTTTTCCGACGACCTGCGCGATCTCATCGAGCGCTGGCTGCAGCGTCGGCCGGCATCCGAGTGGCTCCTGTCCACCCGGCACCAGACCCAGGTGAACACCCGGTACCTGCGCGAACTCGTCAAGCGAAAGGCCATGGCAGCGGGCATCTCCGAGGCAGATCGGGTGACGCCGCACACGCTCAGGCACACCTTCGCCACGGACCTGTTCAGGAGCGAACGCAACATTCTCCTGGTCCAACGGGCGCTCGGGCACTCTTCAATTACCACCACGCAGATCTACACGCACCTCACAGACTTCGAGGTGGAGCGGGCCATGAGGGGGAGAGAATGACGGCGGGAAGCGCAACTGGTGGAGGCAATTGCTTTTGGAGGGACAACGGATTGCCGCTTAGACTGGCGCGCATCCCCCTTGGGGCCGGCATCACCTGCAAGGCGCTTTCAACGGCGTCGGGGACCGACGAGTGAGGAGCCGACCCCGACTAGGCACAGGACGGTAAAGATCAATAAACTCACCCGGACGCTGCTCAGTACCCGCGGGTAGTCCGCGGGTTGGATGGCTTGCCGTCCCACCTCGACGGCCAGTACGAGAGTGGCGACGCCCATGCTCATGTTCTGTCCGACGATACGCATCATGGCCAGGGTGGCTGACGCTATACCTACCTGCCGCTTCTCCACGCTGCCCATGACGGCATGGGTGATCGGTGACGAGAAGAAAGCGAAGCCCAGCCCAAGCACGCAGAGCATGACGATGATGTACGAGTACGGGGTCGTGGTGCCCACGAAACTGAGCCCGAACAGACCGAGCACGCAGAGGGCCATCCCCACCGAGGCCACGTACCGAGCCTGAAAGCGATCGGCCAGCCGGCCGGCGAGCGGAGAGAAAGCTGCCTGCACGAAGGTGCCGGTCACGAGCACGAAACCGGCTGTCTGCGGGTTCAGTCCCCTGTTGTATTGGAGATAGAGACTCATGAGAAAGACCATGGCGAACGTGGCGCTGTAGTTGATCAAGGCTGCTGCGTTCGAAAAGGCAAACACGCGGCTTCGCCGGAGCAGATCGACGTGCAGCAGGGGGTCGGCGGCATGGGTCTCCCACCACAGGAAAACCGCTAGGCCAGCGATCCCTGCGGCGACGAGGATCACTCCGGGGATGTCCGGTAGCAGCGAGAACCCGAGCAGGACAGCGGTAAGCGATACGGCGCAGATGACCGACCCCAGGAAGTCGAAGCGGGCGCTCTTTGGCTCCCGCCATTCGATTCCCCGCAGTTTCCATAGCGGGAGCGCCAGGTTCACGAGCCCAAGGGCGCCTACCACGATGAAGAGGCTGCGCCAACCGAGATTGTGAATGATCAGGCCGCCGAGCACCGGACCGAGCGTGAGACCCAGGTAGATGCCGGCAACGTTCAGCCCCAGCGCCCGGCCCCGGGATTCTTGTGGATAGGCCAGGATGACCAAGGCCGTCGCGGTGACCATGGCCAGCGCAAGGCTCAGACCGTGAACGGCTCGCAGGGCGAGGAGGACCCCGGCCGTAGGGGCAAACGCGCTGGCGAACGAGAAGACCGTAAAGATGATCATCCCGTACACAAAGAATCGCATCCGGCCGTAGAGATCGGCTATCCGGCCCAGCGGCAGCAGGGTCGCTCCGGCCACGAGGATGTAGGAGAGGGAGATCCAGCTGAGCGTCACCGCCGACATGTGGAATTCCGCCCCGATCAAGGGGAGCGCGATGTTGATGGCGGACGTCATGAAGGTGACCAGGAACCCGCCCATGGTAGCGACTGCCAGCACCATGGTGCGGCTCGAGCCAAGATCCTGTGTTTGGTGCGTTTCCGGCCCGTTCATCGCGATCACCCTAGCAATAAAGCGGCGAGTGTGTGCGCTGCGTGTTGAGACACACTAGAAGGCCGCTTGGGCATGCCACCCTCGCAACGACCATGATCTACACACGCGTCAGCGACATGGAATTGGAGACGGCCCTGAGACGGGGAAGGCCCGTCATGGACGGGTCCGCTGACGGTAGTCACTAGCAAGGTCCCAATCACTTGCCACGCTCAAGATAGTCCGTCAGCTGGTGCCCAAGCCTTGTGAGCATCTGGCTCGTTTGCTCCGCGCCTTCCGGTGTGAGCATGACGCCCAGGCTAGCGCTGCGATCCGCCAAGTCCTCTTGCTGCAGTTCCACATACAACTCCGCAACCTTTTCCACGGGTTGCCCCGTGCGTCGTGCAAGTGTGCCGCCCCGGGTTGCCGTAAGCATTACTGTGTCGATGACTGCGGGCTCCATGACGATGGCCGCGAGGAGACGAAGGTGGTCATCCTGCAGCGCCTCCAGCTTCCTAAGAACCCTCAGCTTGTCATCGTGGGTGTGGTCCGCCGGCCGCTCAAGATCCGCTCGGTTCGACGTCAAGCGTCTTGGGCCCCTTCCCCGCAGCTGCTGCGCACAGTATGTTCCGCAAGGCTATCGCATTCCAGCCACCCAGCGCCTCGACACCGCAGAGTCGCCGTTCAGCAGCTTCCCGGCGGATGTGGCCCAAGGCTGTCCACTATAACGCTGCCGGAAGAATCAGCCCGGGAGCTAATTACGCACCCTTGACTTAGCCGACTCCGAGGCCTGCAAGGGGCTCCGCTTGGTGACATCTTGGTGAGGAACTCGTCAGCAGAAGACGGACCGAGACCGGGACGGACTGGAAGGCACTGGATAGCAGACGCGCGTGACGGCCCTGGCACGACTTCACCCTGGCGAGTCCTCACTCACGCCGGCTTGAGCATTAGCGACGAAGAGCGACTCGTGCCCGTTATGACTCGGCAAAACTAAACGCGGCCGACCATCCTTGTGCGTAACCGGCTATACGGTTATACTTCGCACAGAAGGGAAAGCAACGGATAGCCAATGAGCTGTTTCGATTCGCTTTAACCAGGCTTTGGCCGAGGTCACCGATGCACCATCGCGCCAGGGAAAGAAAGAAGCGGACCTGAAATGAAGATACGAGTGCTAAGCAGCGGGTGCGCGGAAGAGATGTTTCTCACTGCTGGAGGTAGGTAGATGGCTGAGCAGCGTCCCGGTCTCATCATGTGCGTGTGCACCGGCAAGTGCCCGGGGTTCGAGAAGATGGACATCTGGGACTTCATCAACCGGGCGCGAGTGGAGTTACCGGTGGAGTTCGGAGTGATCCATCCCCAGTTATGTGAGGAGGACGGGGACCGCTTCCTGGCGGATTTCCTCAAGGCGAAACGGCCGCTGGTCATCGCCGGGTGCGCTCCCAACATGCAGTACAAACTGTTTCGCGACGCTTTCGCCGCGCAAGGCATGGACGCGAAGAAGGACATGGTCCCGCTAGACATCCGCGACATGACCACCGACGAAGCCGTAGAAAAGGTGGCCGCCGCGCTTCGGGACATGGGGGTCGAGGAGGATGGCTGAAACGACCTTCATGGGCGTGGCCAGGGAGAAGATTCCCTGGGCGCCCACCATCGACTATGACAAGTGCGACTTCTGCATGGAGTGCGACGAGTTCTGCCCCCATCGGGTCTTCGAACGGCGGGAGGGAGAACGGAAACTCATCGTCGCCAACCCGGCCAACTGCGTAGTGTTCTGCCGAGCCTGCGCGAAGACCTGCGGTCCTGACGCCATCACCTTTCCGGACAAGCCCGAGACGATCGAGCTCATCAAGAGCCTCCGCGACGAAGAAGGCGGGGCATGACGTACGCCATCCTCTCCTGCACCGGCATGGACAAGGCGGAGGGTTCGCTAGCCCGCGAAGTGGCCATTCGCTTGGCGGAGAAGACGGGCGGCGAGATCATCTGCCCGGTGCGTCTGAATCGGACGCCCGCTCATTACAAGAAAGTGCTGGCCGAGGACCCGCTGATCGTCATCGACGGCTGCGGCACCCGTTGCGCGACCAAGCTAGTGGCGGAATTGGAGGCAAAGTCCGAGCGTAAGATCTCCATCTCCGATGCACTGAAAGCCCGGGGCGACTCGCTCCGAGCTTCACTCCGCTTGGATCCGGCCGGGATGGCACTCGCTGAGGCGATCGTGGGCGATCTCATCGCCGCCCTGAACGCTCCCGCTGCTCCCGCGGAGGTCGGAGCCGGCTGGGAAGCACCGCGGGATTTCCTGGTCGTGGTGCACGACAAGTATGAGTTCCGTATTCCCAAGGACCAGTACTTCATCAACGAGAACGACGTGTGGGCTCGCCCGTCGGGTGACCGAGCGAGGGTGGGCATCTCCGACTACATGCAGCAGCGGCTCACCGACATCAACTATTTCGACCCGCCGCGGATGGGCGCGGTTGTAGAGCAGTTCGGAGAGCTGGGAAGCGTAGAGTCGACCAAAGCGGCCTATGAGATCGTCTCGCCGGTAAGCGGGAGGGTCGTCGCGGTCAACCAAGAGGCCATGGAAACGCCGGAACTGGTCAACGAGGATCCTTACGGCCGCGGGTGGCTCGTAGAAGTTGAGCTGGCCGACTGGCGGGAGGACAAGGACCTCTTGCTGGACGCGGCCAAGTACGCCGAAAGCGTCGAGCGCAAGGCAGCCGAGGACTGAGAGGACGAGTGCCCGAGTGATCGACAGGAAGGCAACGAAGAAACGCGTGCTGGTGATCCCCTGCAGTGGGATCGGCAAAGTCCATGGCCTGCTCAGCCGGGAAGCGACGTACCTGGTGGTTGACGAGCTGGCTCCCGAAGAAACCGACACGCTCTGTCTGGCCTTGCTGGTCAAAGGAGATCCCGAGGCGCTGGAAGAGGTACGGACTCACAAGTGCATAGCCATCGACGGTTGCGCCAAGGCCTGCGCGCAGAAGAACGTGGAGATGGCCGGTGGGCAGGTCGGCAAGGCCGTGCAGGTGGCGTCAGTTCTTCACGACCACCGAGGCGCCCAGCCGGGGACGGGGTCGGCATTGACCGATGACGGCTGGGCGATCGCCCGCGACATCGCCACGTTGGTTGCCTCGGAGGCAGCCTGCCTACGGGATGGCGCGGAGGGTGATCGATGAGCGATTCTGAGAGCGGTGCCGCCACCAAGATCGGCATCATATCGTGCAGCGGCGAGGAGATCCCTGAGGGCACGATCTCACGGCTGGCGACACGCCGGGTCCTCGAGAGTCTCCGTCCCGGCAACACCGTCACGTTATGTTTGCCTCTCTTTCTAGCTGGCAACGAGGGCGAGCGCAATTTTGCCCGCACCCATCCCACCATCACCATCGACGGGTGCGACAAGCAATGCGCGAGGTGGGGCACGGAGAAACACGGGGGACCGGTCAGCCGGGCACTGGTCGTCTCGGACATCTTGGGCGTCGAGGTGGCTGGTTGCTCACGGTCGTCACGGTCGCGCGGGCCGGCAGATGAGGAGGCTGTCGCGGTTGTGGCTGAACGGATAGCTGCCGATGTGGACGAGCTCCTAGGTGAAGGCGCGACACCGGAAATAGACCGGGCTTCAGCGACTGACGGAGCGGTGTGTGCGTCATGAAGCCGTTGCATGCCGACTCCAAGGACGCGCTGGTTGAGGAATGTCGACTCTTCCTCGGCGGGTGATCAGCGTGGACACTTTGAGCGATACCTTCAAGGCGTTATCCGATCCGACGCGGCTTGAGATCATGACGCTTCTCTTGGAGCAAGAGGAGCTGTGCGTGTGTGACTTCATCGGCGCACTCGGCCAGACCCAGTCGAAGGTTTCGCGTCATCTTCGCTACCTCTACAACTCCGGCTTGGTCGAAGACCGGCGAGAGGGACTGTGGATGCACTATCGCATCTCACCCGATCTCAGGCCGGAGCAGGCGGTCGTTCTCGCCGCGCTTTCCGAAGCGGTCGGCGAGGAAAAGAAACAAGAATTGCGCCGGTCTCTGGAACAATGGTTCGTTCGCAAGGCATCGGAACGGTCCGCGCAAGGGCTGAATGAGGCGTCCGGTTGCAGGACCGTAGGCAACAGAGCGAAATGAAAGGTGGGAGGTCGTGATCGAGGTGGAGGTCTTTGGTAGCGAGCCGCCCTGCATCAACTGCAAGAGGACGGAAGAAGAGGCCAAGAAGGCGGCCGCTAAGTTCCCTGGCAAGGTGACGGTGAAGAAGTATTCTGCGCGGTCGCCGGAGGGGTTGCGATTGGATCTCGCGATGACGCCGGCGGTGGTCGTCAACGGCAAGATGATGTCCCAGGGGAGAATCCCTTTAGAGGCTGAATTCGAGCGTATCTTTCGATTCGAACTAGGAGGGTGACGTGCCTGTGCTTCTGGAAGTGTTCAGCGGAGATCCACCGTGTCCCGGCTGCGTGGCGATCCTTGCCATGGGCGACCGCTACGCCTTGAAGTACCCGGAAGAGGAGCTGCTGGTGAAGAAGTACGTCGGGCAAGAAGCGCTGGAGAAGTACGAAGAGTACGACCTCTCGTGCGTGCCGGCAGCTGTCATCAACGGCGTCATCAAGATAGAAGGAACGGCTCCGGATGAAGGCACGATGAACAACGCGCTGCGGGAGGGTGGGCTATGGATCCGATAAAGGTCGAGGTATTTCTTTCCGTGCCTGCCTGCTCCGGTGGAGTGGCCGTGAGACGGCTCATCAACGAAGTGGCTGAGACCTACGGTGGCCAGATGGATGTGGTTTACCACCAGGGACGCGACGTCCGCTACGAAGAGCTGAAGCTGTCCTCCGCCCCAGCGATCATCGTGGACGACCTGGTGCGATTCATCGGGCTGTGCCCCACCAAGGAAGGTCTTATAGGCGCTTTGCGCGAAGCCGGGCTGGAATAAGCTGGGGGAGCGGCCTCAACAGAGGGGGCGCCGGCAGTTTCGTTGCTCTCACCCGTCGAATGAAAGGTGACGAAAGCATGGCAGATAGAACACGCGTGCTCTTCCTCTGCACGGGCAACTCGGCCCGGAGCCAGATGGCGGAAGCATTCCTGCGCAGATACGGAGGCGATCGCTTCGAGGTCCACAGCGCCGGCCTTAGGCCTCAGGGCATCAATCCCCTCACGGTTCGGGTGATGCAGGAACAGGGATACGACCTCTCCCTCCATGAGTCTAAGGGTATCCAGGAGTATCTGGGCAGGGTGCTTTTTCAGTACCTCATCACGGTGTGCGCCGACGCTGACAAGAACTGCCCCCAAGTTTGGCCGGGGGTGAGTCATCGGCTGTACTGGCCTTTTGAGGACCCAGCTGCGTTCGAGGGTTCGGAGGAGGAGAGGCTCGCCAAGTTCCGCGAGGTCCGCGACCAGATCGAACGCAAGGTAAAGGACTGGGTGGCGGAGCAGTCTGCGAGTCCGGCGGTCGGCTAGCTCGCTATCACCGAAAGCAGCCTGCCTTTTCTCTTGCTCCTCATCCTCAAGGCAAACGAATGGCTCATCTTGTCATCATAGGGGGGAGCGACGCTGGCATTAGCGCTGCCATCCGAGCCCGGGAGCTTGCCCTAGAAGCGGACGTGACGGTCCTTGTTGCTGATCGTTTTCCCAACTGCAGCATCTGGGGGCTGCCCTTCTGCTTAATCGGTGGGGTGCCTGATTGGACGACTCTCGCTCATGACAAGGCGAGGAACGAATACGCGCGCACGATCGCAGGGAAACGCCAGAGAGGGTCGTTGACGTCCACCTTGCGCCCCAGATACCATGTTGGGGAAGCTGGACAAGGAGGGGCAAGGAGAAGTCACATGAAGGTCATCGATGCCGAGAACCACTTTGCGAGCGAGGCATGGCTTGACGCTCTTCGCCACAACTCGGGCTACCCGAGACTGGTCGACGAGCCGGGCGGGAAGTCCAAGCTGTACTGGTCGGCCGAGACCTGGGTCTACTACATAGGAGACAAGCTCCGGGACGTCGGTGACCTGCGTCTCAAGCTCATGGACGAGGCCGGGGTCGACGTCGCCGTTCTTTCGCTCGCCGCGTCAGGGGCCGAGCCGTTGGAGCCCGGCGTGGGCGCTGAGGTAGCGAGAAAGACCAACGACGAGCTCGCTGGGGCGATTGACCGACACCCCGACCGGTTCCTCGGCTTCGCCACACTCGCTCCCAAAGACGTCGACGGCGCCATCAAAGAGTTGGAGCGGGCGGTAAAAGAGCTGGGCCT
>JADGPI010000095.1 GCA_017882525.1 Thermoleophilia bacterium | reverse complement strand
TCTCATGGACGATGCCCCGTAGCACCCGTGGCTCAGTCTCGAACAAGTACTTGTCCAGGTAGTATCGGCTTCGCTTTCCGGACCGGAGGACAAAATCTCCTTCCAAATAAGCAACCGCCATAAGAAGCTTCCCCAAAGATTCCTTTTCCACGCTACCTCCCGTCAGGGTCACACTTCAGGGTCACACTAAGTACCCGATACTGCCACGCCGTCCACGGCGAACGAAGGACAGAGCGCGCTCCCGTATAGAGGGATCCAGCGGCTGTCGGCGGCTATGTCCACCACGCCCTTCAGAAAGGTCAGAAAATCCGTGGCGATGGTGACCTCACGGACGGGGCGCCCAGCAACCCCACGCTCGATCAATCTTCCAGTGACCCCCACGCTGATCTCTCCACTCACAGGATTAACGCCGGAGTGCAGCCCCGAGATACTCTCAACATACAAGCCTTCGCCGACGCGGGCCAGCAAGTCGTCGAGACTACCCCGTCCGGGGGCCAGAACCAGGTTCGTACTGCCTACGCCGGGCAACCCTCGATATGAGCTTCGGCTGGCATTGCCGCTCGAGACCGCCCCGGCACCTTGTTTGCGAGCCGTGTAGGTATTGTGTAGGAAAGACGTCAAGATCCCCCCCGAAATGAGCGACGTACTTTGCTGTGCTACCCCCTCCCCGTCGAACGGCGCGCTGCCCATGCCTCCCGGCGCCAAACCATCATCGGACAGGCTAAGCAGCGGGGAGGCGACGACCTCACCGAGAAGCGGCGCAAAGACGGACCGACCTTTTTGCACGGCATCGGCCCCGAAAGCCGCACTGATCGTCGCCAGCAAGGCCGCGGCCACCTCGCGGTCGAACACCACGGTGCGCGTCGCGGTAGGACACGGCTCAGCACCCAAGAGCACGCGGGCCTTGCCGGCCGCCTCCTGTCCCGCCGATACGGCGTCAAGATCCGCGGGTTCCCTGCCTGCACTGAACCCTTGCCCCGATTCGAGTTCGGTTCCCCGCCGAGCGTGTGCCAGAAGGTAGAGGTAGCAGAAAGTCTGCTCCATCTGGGCCTCCACTCCCTCGCTGGAGACGATGGCTACCCGAGCCTCACTTTCCGCGTATGTCGTCTCCTCCACCGCCTCGATCTCGGGTTCGCCAAGGGCAGCCGCTTCCGCTTCGAGCACCAGCCTCACCTTGTCGGCCAACGCCGTCCTGGACAGACCCCGGCGCCACAACCCAGCAACTAAGGGGTACGCCGCGGCTTTCCCGGGGAGCGCCACGAATGGGTCCGGATCGGCCGCCCGAGCGTTGGCCACGGCCTCCGCAAGCACGAGGTCCAATCCGGTTGCGCTCAGGTCGCCCGTGTAGGCGTACCCGCGCCTCTCCCCAACCAGCGCCCGGATGCCCAGTCCACGAGGTTCAGCCGAAGCTACCGACTCCACTTCACCGCCGAAGGCTTTGATCGAGAGGGTCCTGCCGAACTGGGCGTACACCTCCAGAGCCACCCCCGGCCGGTGACCGCGTTCTAGGGCAGCCCGAGCGAGGGCCAACGGGGAACTGGCCACCACCGTCATCATCGGCCGTCATTCCTGCGAAGCGCCGTCACAGGCTCGTGCCCCCTATAGTCAACTCGCGGATGCGCAGAGTAGGCTGCCCACTACCCACCGGCACCATCTGGCCCTCTTTGCCACACATGCCCGCTTTGATGTCGAGGTCGTTGGCGATGACGTCTATCGACATCAGCACCTCCAGACCGCTGCCGACAAGAGTAGCCCCGCGCACCGGCACACCCACCTGCCCGTTCTCCACCATGTATCCCTCCGCCACCCCGAAGACGAAGTCGCCCGTCGCGGGGTTGACTTCGCCACCAGAGAGGCTCTTCGCGTAGAGGGCGCGAGGAGTGTCCGCGATTATCTCCTCACACGTGGCGCTGCCGGGCCCAAAGTACGTATTCGTCATCCGAGGGTAGGGCAAGTGACGATAATCCTGCCGCCGCCCGTTTCCGGTGAGAGGAAGGCCCAACTTCTCGGCGCGCAACAGGTCGCTGAGGTAGTTTGTGAGGACCCCCTCGCTGATAACCACGGTTCGCTCGCAGGGCGTGCCCTCATCGTCGCAACCTGCGCTACCCCACAACCCCGCGCCCACTCCATCGTCGTAAGCGGACACGTGCCCACCAGCCACGGCTTGACCGAGCTTGCCCTCCCAAACGCTGGTCTTCTTTAGAATGTAGTCCGCTTCGAGACCATGGCCGCACGCCTCGTGGAAGAGCACCCCCCCGAAACCGTTGGCGAGGATCACTGGCATGCGTCCAGCGGGAGCCGGAACGGCGGAGAGCATGACCACAGCTTTATCGGCCGCCTTCCGGGCGACATCGCACACGGCTTGTTCCGTAAGAAGTTCGTAGCCGCCGTAGTGGGCGAGAGTCTCCCGGCCGGTTTGGATGACCCCGTCCCTCTGCGCCATGACCGTCACCGCTATCATCACCCGGGTACGCTCATCGGTGGCGAAGACGCCGCGGGAGTTGACGACCCATATCCTCTGGACGCTCTCCGCGTAAACGGCCGCCACCTGCCGCACTTCGGGAGACAAGCCGCGACAGGTTTCGTCGACGAGTCTCAGAAGGGCTGATTTCGTCGAAACCTCGACGCCATCCGGCTTCTGTTCGACAGACTGGCCGGTTCCGCGTTCGCCTTCCACAAGGGGAGCGGCTTCCCCCGGCCGCCCGTCACCGCCTGAGCTCAGTCGCGACGCAAGCCCCTGGAGGGACAGCTCATCGACGGCGTCGACATATCCGAAGTAGGTGGAAGGACCGCGGACCACGCGCACCGAGCTTCCCCGGTCGACCCCCGAAACTACGTCCTCCACCTTGCGGTCTTCAAGACGAAGAGAGAGCGAGCGCCGCTCTTCCACGAACAATTCGGCAAGGTCTCCGCCCTTGCGAAGGGCTCGGTGCAATACGGCCATCCCGAGTTCTTTAGGGAGCCCCGGGAAGCCGGGGGCCGTGTCAACCATGCGCCAGGTCCCTTAGGAACGCCCCATACCCGTGACCCCCGGCTCTACTTGGCGATGGGGCTTGCGGCAAAGATGTCGGCGGCCACCTGCATGAACGGTTGAGCCTCAGCTGCGGATCCTGGCAACGCCAGCATGGAGCCGTCGTCGAAGTAGAGCTCAACCTGCGGCTTGCCGGTGCGCATCACCAGGAAGTAATACGCGCCAGCAGCGAGGGAACCCAGGATCGAGAGAACGCCGAAGACCTTCAGGATCCGCTTCATAGGTCACTCGCCTCCTCGCCGTCACGCGCCGCTTCCCTAGCGTCGCGGATGCACGTTTTCATGTCGTAGAGCACTAAGCCGACGCGGCTGTCTTTCTTGCCCGTCGCGAGCGCCACCATCCCCGCTTCGGCGATCTCGCGAACCAGAAACACGTAGCCGCTGGAAGTCTCCACCACCAGTTGGGTGAGCGGCTGAGAACCCATGTCTTTCCCCCGACCCTCTCCGAGACCGGCCAACTCGAGTGCCTTCGCCACCATCGCCGGCTGGGCATCTTCCGGGAAATTGGAGGCAAGGACCTCGTCGCCTGCGAACAGGATGGCTTTGTCGATGTCGGTGGAGATGTCTAGCATCTCCTTGAACGCCTTCTCGGCTTCGACCTTCATGAGCGACTCCCTCCCAAACGACGACCTCGTCCGTGCTGCCCGCTGCGCCCCACAGTTTACCACCGGGTGACCCGGTTCAAACCCAAGAAAAAAGGGCCACCGCGCCGATCCCGGCAGACCCGAAGGTCTGCAACGGGGCGCGGTGGCCCTGCTCCCGGGGAACCTAAGAGGCCCACCCAGGGAGTTTCTGCTTCTTACATCATGCCGCCCATGCCACCCATGCCGCCCATGCCGCCCGGCATGCCGCCGGATTCTTTTTCCGGCTTGTCGGCAACGATGACTTCGGTGGTGAGGATGTTCTTGGCGATAGAAGCCGCGTTCTGCAGAGCAGACCGTGTGACCATGGCCGGATCGATGATGCCGGCTTTGATCATGTCTTCGTATTCGCCGGTGGCGATGTTGAGGCCGATACCCTTAGCGCGAGTCTTGACCTCGTTGATCACCACGGAACCTTCCAGACCGGCATTGTTGGCCAGCTGGCGCAAAGGTTCCTCGAGTGCCCGGACCACGATCCGCACGCCGGTGAGCTCGTCGCCCTCAGCCTTGATCGCGGCCACAGCCGGGATCAGGAGGACTTGGGCTACGCCGCCGCCCGGCACGATGCCCTCTTCAAGAGCAGCGCGCGTGGCGCTCAGGGCGTCTTCGACACGGTGTTTCTTCTCTTTGATCTCAGTCTCGGTGGCAGCGCCGACTTTGATGACGGCTACGCCGCCGGCCAGTTTGGCCAAGCGCTCTTGGAGCTTCTCACGGTCGAAATCGGAGTCGGTGTTCTCGATCTCCGTCTTGATCTGGTTGATCCGAGCCTTGATGAGATCCAGCTCGCCGCCGCCGTCCACGATAGTCGTGGTGTCTTTGGTGACCACGATCTTGCGGGCACGGCCCAGTTGCGCGACTTGCGTGCTGTCAAGCTTCAGACCCATCTCCTCGGTGATGACCTCTCCACCGGTGAGGATGGCGATGTCTTCGAGCATCCGCTTGCGCCTGTCACCGAAGCCCGGTGCTTTCACGGCGATGCCGGTGAAGGTGCCGCGCAGCTTGTTGACGACCAGGGTAGCCAGGGCTTCGCCTTCGCAGTCCTCAGCGATGATGAGGAGAGCCTTGCCGGACTGTATGACTTTCTCCAGCACGGGCAGCAGGTCCTGCACGCCCACGATCTTCGAGTTCGCGATGAGGATGTAGGGATCCTCGAGGACCGCTTCCATCCGCTCCGCGTCGGTCACGAAATACGGGGAGAGGTAGCCCTTGTCGAACTGCATGCCCTCGGTGAATTCGAGGTCCATGCCGAACGTGTTGGATTCCTCGACGTTGACAACGCCATCCTTGCCGACCTTCTCGATGGCGTCGGCGATGACGTCGCCGATCTCACGGTCGCCGGCGGAGATAGTCGCCACGCGGGCGATGTCTTCCTTGCCGGAAATCTCTTTCGACAGCTTCTTGATCTCGGCAACGGAAGCATCAACTGCGAGCTCGATGCCGCGCTTGATAGCCATGGGGTTGGCTCCGGCAGCGACATTCTTCAAGCCTTCGCGGACGATAGCCTGGGCCAGCAAAGTGGCCGTGGTCGTGCCGTCGCCAGCGATGTCGTTGGTCTTGGTCGCCACTTCGCGCACCAGTTGGGCGCCTTGGTTCTCGAAAACGTCCTCGAGTTCGATCTCGCGGGCGATAGTCACACCGTCGTTGGTGATAGTGGGACTGCCGAACTTCTTGTCGAGCACCACATACCGGCCTTTGGGGCCGAGGGTGATCTTTACGGCGTCGGCGAGGGTGTTCACGCCGCGCTCGAGCGCCCTACGGGCCTCTTCACCATACAAAAGCTGTTTTGCCATAAACCTTATCTCCTTCTTGGGACCGGATGATCAGCCGCACGATCCGATGGTTTCGGGGCGACTACTTCTTCTTCGGCTCGCTCTTCTTCGACTCGTCGAGGATGGCGAGCAAGTCGGATGCGCGGAGGACCAAATAGTCCTCGCCGTCGACTTTGACTTCCGTGCCCGCGTATTTGGCGAAGACGACAATGTCGCCCACCTTGACAGGCATGGGAATCAGCTTGCCGGTCTCGTCATATTTGCCCGGACCCGCCGCCAGCACCGTGGCTTTCGACGGCTTCTCTTTGGCCGTATCGGGAAGGACGATACCGCTCTGGGTCTTCTCTTCCTTCTCCATCAACTTGAGTACGACCCTGTCCTCGAGTGGCACTAGTTTCATGCACAACCCTCCTGTCTCTTTTCTCGTAACGTGCTCTCTGTATGCCCAGACATGGGCAGATACAACCTACTGCGCACAATTGGCACTCCCCACTGGCGAGTGCCAACCGACGCCTATATTATGCGCCAAACCGTGATTTGTCAACCGCGGGCGCTACGCAGGGTCCAGGACGGCGGGGTCCTTTCGCGGCTCCCAATCGCCAAGGGCGAGCGAAGCCGAGGCGTCCACGCCTAGATAGGCCGGGTATCGCAGCACCGGGCCAGACAATGCTGCCGCGCCGATCATGGCTGCGTTGTCGGTGCAGAAGGCAAACGGGGGTACGACGACCTCCAGGCCCGCCTCCACCCCCTCTTTGAGAAGCCGTCGCCGAAGGAGCGAGTTTGCCGCCACCCCACCAGCCAGGGCCACCGTGAACACCCGCTCGGTCCGTCCTGCCTGCAGCAGCCTGCTGATCAAGGCCTCCACCACAGCCGCCCTGTATGAAGCGGCCACATCGGCGGCCCGCTCGGAGCGCTCACCCGGCGTCATGTCGCGCAAGAGGTAGTACAAGGCGGTCTTCACCCCGGAGAACGACATGTCCAGCCCACCCGACCGGCGCAAGCCGATGGGAAACGTGAACGCTAGAGGGTCCCCTTTCTCGGCCAGCTCGTCCAGCTCCCTACCTCCGGGATATCCCAGCCCCAGAAGTCGCGCCCCTTTGTCGAACGCCTCTCCCGCGGCATCGTCGACGGTCTGGCCGAGGCAACGGAAACGGTCCTTCCCGTCAACCCGGAAGAGCGCGGTGTGACCACCCGAAGCGACTAAGGTGACCATCGGGAACCGAGCTGCCGGGTCGGCGAGCCACACCGCCGCGAGGTGGCCGTGGACGTGGTTCACAGGGATCAGCGGAAGCCGCCGGCTCCACGCGATCGCCTTCGCCGTCTGTACCCCCACCAGGAGAGCCCCTATCAACCCTGGGCCCACGGTGACCGCGACGGCGGTGAGGTCGGCCAGCGCCACTGCGCTTTGTCTGCACGCCTCGCTCACGACTGCGGTCAACCGTTCCACGTGCGCCCGGCTCGCGACCTCGGGCACCACCCCGCCGTAGCGTTCGTGGATCGAGTCCTGGGAGTGGACCACGGAGGCGAGTACGGTCCCATCGCCCGTAAGAACTGCAGCGCACGAGTCGTCGCACGAGGTCTCGATGGCCAGCAGAACCGACTCCCGCGTCAGAACCGGCCCGTGCGTCCCCGAATTGCAGCCGCAGTCGTTATTCGTCACGCCGGCTCCCTCGGGTCATCACGAGGGCATCCTCGTGGCTGTCGGTGTAATAACCGCGTCTCACGCCCATCAACCCGAAGCCGCGCCGGCTGTAGAGCGAGATCGCTTCTTGGTTGCTCGGCCGCACTTCAAGGAGAACCCCCACCGACTCGCCGTCGGCCGCCTCTAGGAACTCTTCAAGCAGCCTTCCGCCGATGCCGCGCCCCCTCAGGGCCGGAGCTACAGCCAGGTTCATGACGTGCCACAGGTCTGGGTAGCAGCGTCCGATCATGAATCCTGCGATCGTTCGGCCAGGCGGCAGGGCGACCCTCCTCCAGCTTCGTTCCTCGGATAGCTCTTCCTGGAACATCTCAGGTGTCCATGGTGTTTCGTAACACGCCTTCTCGACCGCCACGACCCCACCCAGATCGGAGATGCTCATGTTCCGCACGACGAGTTCCACGTCACGCCCCCCATGGGTCGCGCATCTTGGTGATGTGTAGGTCGGCGTCGGGAGCACGGACATAGATCGGCACCACCGATTCCGGTGTCCCGGGCGCCCCGGCTGCGACTCCCGCACTCGTCCAAGGACGCACTGAGCCGACAGCCGCCCGAAGCCACGGCAAGAGGCCCCGGCCTCCAAGCACGCCGGCCGGTTCCTCCAGACGGGCTTGGCCTAGCACCAACCATTCCGCTGCCGCGTCGGCCGCCACCAAACACTCACCGAACGCAGGCAAGGACGCCAGCACGGACGTCTCGCCGATGACTCGCATGTGCCCCGCGTCGCACGTCCCCGCTCCGACCGCCCCCGTGAGCTGCACGGTCAAGCCTCCGGGCGCACACACGCCAAAGTCGCCCACCCTCGTCCACACCGGCTCTTCAGGCGTTTCGGCGCGTCGATACACGGCGTAGAAGACCTGGCCGCGACGCGCGTCGATCAGAGGAACAATGGTGGACGCACCTTCGGCACCGCCCGAGCCAGCACCGGAAGCGACGCCCGCTTGGGCGGCGGCCATCGCCGCCAGCGCCGACAGAGTGGACTCGCCGACCACCGGGATCCCAAGTGCGAGCGCCATCGCGCGGGCGGCGGCCACGGTCACTCTGACGCCCGTGAACGTGCCTGGACCCGTCCCTACCACGACCGCGGCCAGATCGGACGGAGCCGCGCCCCTCTCCTCGAGCACCTCGTCCGCCATGCGCAACAGTAGCCGCGCGTGCGCTCTGCCGTCGTGCACCATCCGCACACCGCAGACCAGCGGCTCGCGGGCTTCCGCGTCGGGTCCGACGCGAAGCTCGAGCAGAGCGACGCTGCAGGCGCCGGTGGACCCATCTAGCGCGAGGATCAGCCGGCCACTCATGCGCCCGCCCGATCGTCGCAGGCACTGCTCGCACCTTGAGCACTCGCCCAACGCCCGGCAGCCCCTGGTGAGCAAGCTTCCACGCACACTTCTCTCGTCTCGAGGGTCTCATGCGCGAACGTGACCACCCAAGCCGGCGCCGGCAAACGCCCAGCCCCGGCCTCCGGCCACTCCACGAAAGTCACCGCGTCATCGCGCCCGTATTCCTCAAGGGCAAGCGCGTCTTCGTCGCCGATATCGTCTATGCGGTAGAGGTCCAGATGTTGCACGACCACGGGTCCCGAATAGATGTTGGCAATGGTGAACGAGGGACTTCGCACTCCGTCCAGCACTCCGAGATGTCTCGCGACCGCGCGCACGAACGTGGTCTTCCCAGCTCCCAAAGGTCCGTACAGGAGCACGACGTCGCCGGGCCGGAGCACCTGAGCGAGCTTTTCTGCGATGCTTTCGAGGCGCTCAAGGTGCACCCCGCGCTCGCGCAGGACCTCGGAATAACGCTCTACCACAGAGGCAGCTGCCTCTCCACGTGCGTATCCGGCCGAAATACACCACCCCCCGCGGCGCCCTGGACTCGATCCGCCCCAGCATCCTCATCGTCCGCCGGCCCAGTGCTCGGCCCCTCGCCACCCTGCGGCTCTCCAGCCGAGTCTTCGGTCAATAGGCGACGCAACTTGGCGAAGTCCTCTTCCAAGACCTTGCGGTTGGACGGCGTATACAGGGCGGCCGCCGGATGGAACACGGGGAACACTGTGGTCTTCAATCCCGCCAAGGTCACATCCTTGGCCTTTCCATGGACAGCCGTGATGCTCAACTCCGTATCCGCCAGCAGTCTGGTGGCGAACCGCCCAAGGGTGCACACGACGCGGGGACGGATCACCGCGAGTTGGTCCATGAGATGGGGGCTGCAGGCTTCGATCTCGTCCGGAAGTGGATCGCGATTCTCCGGTGGCCGGCATTTGACCACGTTTGCAATGTACACATCAGCACGCGTCAGCCCGATGCCCGCGAGAAGCTCGGTAAGGAGCTTTCCCGCCTGTCCGACGAACGGCTCTCCCAGCCGGTCCTCGTGGTAGCCCGGACCTTCCCCGATGAAGACGAGGTCTGCCGTCGCACTCCCTACCCCGAACACGACCTGGGTGCGCCCCTCGCACAGCCCACACCGACGGCAGTCTTTGATGGCCTCGGCTAGAGCCCCCAGTGCTTCCGTCGCTGCCACGGCATCTTTCGGCTCCACGGTCGTCCCTCCCAGCGCTCGAAAACGTGCCCGTAGGGCTGCTTGAACTCACACATCGGCATGCCTACCAGGGTAGCAGATGCTCCCGGGTGCATGGCATGGGCAGCTTTGCCATGCACCGGATTGGCTGGTATCCTCCCCGCACTCACGCAGGTGACAGGTGCCCGGGACCCTTTGCCAGAGGACCGTCTACTCATCTGAGGCGGATCCACCAGTGGCCGGAGTCGGGACATCGCGGTCTATCACAGCGACGAGCCATGTCTGGTATCTACTCGAGAACTGGAACGGGCGGTGCGCGATAATGGTTGAGCCCAGAGTCAAGGAGGGCGCTTGCTCGCCGCTCGCCCTAAAGGGCGTTTCGTTCGCGGTCATCGGCGCCGGGCGCCTCGGCACGAGTCTTGCGGTCGCTTTGAAGGCGCGGGGCGCTCCGCTCGTCGGGTTCGTCTCGCACTCGCTGGAAGGGCGCATACGGGCGAGCGCAGCCCTGCGACTTGCTCCAGCTTCGTCCATCGCCGAACTTGTCTCTCTCGCCCCCAGAATGATTCTGGTCACCGTCCCCGACGACGCGCTGTCTCAAGTTGCGGGCGACCTGGCCCAAGCGCTGGCGCAAATACCACCATCGGGAACGTCCGGTGGCTCTTGCCGGGCGCCCGTCCCCGCGGCGCCGATCGTCATTCACTCAAGCGGTGTCTCTTCCGTCCAGGTACTCGCTCCTTGCCGAGAAGTAGGGGCGCTGACGCTGGCCTTCCACCCGCTGCAGACGTTCATCGGTGCAGCCACCGCTGCCGAACGCAGCTTTGAGGGCATTGCCGTTGCCATCACGGCCCAGGAGCCCTCTGCCGCCGAATTCGGCTTTGGAGTCGCGCGCGCCCTGGGGGCTCGGCCATTTCTTCTCGACGACGGCGACCGGGCCCTCTATCATGCGGCGGCCTGCGTCGCCAGCAACTACCTGGTTACGCTCGAGGCGTCCGCACGCAAGCTCTTCCTGGAGGCCGGGCTTCCCCACGATCAGGTCCTCGACCTCTTCTTACCGCTTGTGCGCTCCACTCTCGACAACTTGGCCGCCCAAGGAACCGTGCGAGCGCTCACGGGACCTCTCGCGCGCGGAGACGAGCTGACGATCCAGAAGCACCTCTCGGCGCTCACCCTCTCGACTTCCAGCCTTCTCCCTCTATATCGCGTCCTTGGCCTCACGACGCTGGACCTGGTCAGCCAGGCGGGCGAGGTCCCTCCCGCTGTCATAGACCGGATGTACCGGCTCCTTCGCGACGAAGCGGCGGAATCGACGCCATTAGAAACCAACGATCGGGGAACATCATGAATACAGGCATGCAACCGCCCCTTCTGGAGGAGGCGTCGGCCGTGACCGACATACTCGCGAAAGAGCCCGGCTCCATCGACGAAGGCCGCGTCATGGTGATCACGCGCCAACTTCAGTTCTCTACCACGGGGAACGCCGACTTGGTGAATCTCACAGCTTCGGTGCGCTCGCTCTTGGAAGCGTCCGGTCTGATGGCCGGTTCTGCCACGGTGTTCGTGCCCGGAGCCACGGGTGCTCTTACCACGCTTGAGTTCGAGCCAGGAGTGATCAAGGACTTCCAGCACCTATTCGAGCGCATCGTTCCCAGCACGGGCGAATACGAGCACAACCTCACTCATCCCGACCTCAATGGGCATGCCCACGTGCGGGCCGGGCTGTTGGGGCCGTCTCTCGTGGTGCCTTTCGCCGAGGGACAGCTGTGCCTGGGGAGATGGCAGGAGATCTCCTTCGTATGCTT